>JAGLRU010000099.1 GCA_023136145.1 Alphaproteobacteria bacterium | reverse complement strand
ATCGGGAAGAACGCTTATCTGTAACGCTAACCTTACAGTGACAGGCGATATGGACATAGACGGAACCTTAAACCTTAACGCCACTACCCTTACCGTAGGCGGCTCAATAGATTTTACGAGCGGCACAATAGGAGAGGCCGCCTCAACCGTACTTCTTAACGCCTCAAGCGGAACCAAATCCGTTACCCTTGATGATGAAGCGATAAATAATCTCACCATAAACGCGAGTGGCGCTACATACGAGTTACAGGACACTCTTGCAATAGGGGGGACATGCACGCTTACTAACGGTACCTTTAACCAGGGAAATAACCTCCTAACCACAGCCGCGTATACACAAGAGAGCGGAATCTTTACCGGAGGTGGAGGAGCGATAGATATAACCGGCGCCTTTGATCTTGCGGGAGGAACATTCACTCAAGGAACAAGCACCCTTAACGTACAGGGAGCATTCACAATAGCTAACGGCGCGGCCTTTACTAAAGCTACAGGAGGAGAACTTCTTACCTTTGACGGCACAGGAAACATAACGGATAACAGAGCCATAATACAGGACCTGGGAACGGTAGTAATAGGAGGAACAAGCGCTACAAGAACCCTCCAGACAAACACAAAGATGACATCTCTTGCGATAAACTCAGACAATACCCTCTACATAAACGGAAAAACATTCGAATTTATATCATCCGCTCCCGTATCAAACAACGGAACCTTTAAGCTACAGGGACAGGAAGGCTTAACTAACGTAACCAACCTTGATACAGATTCAGGAACTGTTGAATACACAGGAGATAACACAGGCACAACAAGAACAATAAAAGACTTTGGAGCCGGAACAGACTACAATAACTTAACCATAAACGATACGAATGGAAGCCCCAATACATATAACGCGGCATCTGATCTTACGATAGGCGGAACTCTTACCCTGTCAGGAGGCACAATAACGCACGGAGCAAACACCATAACATCTGCCGCATACTCTCAATCAGACGGAATCTTTACCGGAGGAACAGCCCCTATAGACATAAACGGTAACCTTGTGGTCTCCGGCGGGACATTTACATCAACAACTGGCGATCTTAATATAGCCGGAGACATGAACCCTGCCGCGGGCACCTTCATTCACAACGAAGGAACGGTAATATTCGATGATGTATCAAAGATATCCCATCTATATGGAACAACCTTCAATGACTTTATCTGTACCACAGCAGGCAAAGAACTACAATTCGAGGCAGGCGAGACAAAGACAATAGAAGGAACCCTTACCCTCACAGGTGAAACCGGAAACCTCATAACATTAAAAAGCACATCTGACAGTACACAATGGGACATAGATCCCCAGGGAACAATAGATGTAAGCTATGTAGACGTAAAAGATTCAAACAACATAAACGGCATAGATATAATCCCTCTTAGCTCCATAGACAGCGGTAATAACCTGAACTGGTTCCCCTCGGCAGCGGTAGCGGCGGCAGCGCCCGCGGACGGAGATGTGGAAGACGGGACAAAAGATGAAATAGACGATAAAGAAATAGCAGATGATCTAAATGATGACGAGGGAATGGGAGAAGGGATAGATGAAGATATTATAATAGAAGATGACGTGGCGGCCTTTGAAGGCGAGATACTGGAAAGCGAAACTGACTCCGGTTTTGATTTTGCTATTATAGACGGTGATAAATACG
>JAGLRU010000098.1 GCA_023136145.1 Alphaproteobacteria bacterium | reverse complement strand
ATGGATATAGACGGAACCTTAAACCTTAACGCCACTACCCTTACCGTAGGAGGTTCAATAGACTTTACGAACGGCACAATAGGAGAGGTCGCCTCAACCGTACTTCTTAATGCCTCAAGTGGAACCAAATCCGTTACCCTTGATGATGAAGCGATAAATAATCTCACCATAAACGCGACCGGCGCCACATACGAGTTACAGGACACTCTTACGGTAGGAGGGACATTTACCTTTACTAACGGCGCCTTTAACCAGGGAAATAACCTCCTAACCACAGCCGCGTATACACAAGAGAGCGGAATCTTTACCGGAGGCGGAGGAGCGATAGATATAAACGGCGCCTTTAATCTCGCCGGAGGAACATTCACTCAAGGAACAAGCGCCCTTAACGTACAGGAAGCCTTCACAATAGCTAACGGCGCGGCCTTTACTAAAGCGACAGGAGGAGAACTTCTTACCTTTGACGGTACAGGAAACATAACGGATAACAGAGCTATAATACAGGACCTGGGAGCGGTAGTAATAGGAGGAACAAGCTCTACAAGAACTCTCCAGACAAACATAAAGATGACATCTCTTCTCATAAACTCAGGTAATACCCTCTACATAAACGGAAAAACATTCGAATTCATAAGTTCCGCTCCCGTATCAAACAACGGAACCTTTAAACTACAGGGACAGGAAGGCTTAACTAACATAACCAACCTTGATACAGATTCAGGAACAGTGGAATACACGGGGAATAACCAGGGTACTACAAGAACAATAAAAGACTTCGGAGCCGGAACAGACTACAATAATTTAACCATAAACGACACCAACCCAAATCCCAACACCTATGAAGCAACCTCTGATCTTATAATAGGAGGAACCCTTACCCTGTCGGGAGGCGCAATAACACACGGGGCTAACACCATAACAGCTACCGCATACTCTCAATCAGACGGAACCTTTACCGGAGGAATAGCCGGAATAGATATAAACGGTAACCTTACCGTATCAGGAGGAACCTTTACCTCAACAAGCGGCGATCTTAATATCGCCGGAGACATGAACCCTGCCGCGGGCACCTTCATTCACAACGAAGGAACGGTAATATTCGATGATGTATCAAAGATATCCCATCTATATGGAACAACCTTCAAAGACCTAATCTGCACCACAGCAGGTAAAGAACTGCAATTTGAAGCAGGCGAAACAAAGACAATAGAAGGAACCCTTACACTTACAGGTGAAATCGGAAACCTTATAACACTAAAAAGCACATCTGACGGTACACAATGGGATATAGATCCCCGGGGAACGATAGATGTAAGCTATGTAGACGTAAAAGACTCAAACAACATAAACGGCATAGATATAGTTCCTCCTAACTCCATAGACAGCGGTAATAACCTGAACTGGTTCCCCTCGGCAGCGGCAGCGGCGGCGGCAGCGCCCGCGGACG
>JAGLRU010000097.1 GCA_023136145.1 Alphaproteobacteria bacterium | reverse complement strand
TAGCGGCGGGGACATACGATGAAAGTGGCCCTGATTACGGCGATGAAACGTTGTTACTCCCCGGCGATGTGGTGGTTTTTGAAGGCGAGATACCGGAAAGCGAAACTGAATCTGGCTTTGATTTTGCTATTATAGACGGCGATAAATACGACAAGAAATATCTTCCCGGCACATATGAAACGACAGTAACAGTAACGGAAGGGAAAGTCGCCGTTGGAACATACGATGAAAGCGGAGCTGATTACAGCGATGAAACTTTGTTACTTCCCGGCGATACGCTGGTATTAGAAGGCGAGATACCGGAAGTGGAAAGTGACTCAGGTTTTGATTTTGCTATTATATCTGCCGGTAAATACGCGAAGAAATATCTTCCCGGGAAATATAAAACCACAGTAACGGTAATAGAAGGGAAAGTCGCGGCGGGAACATACGATGAAAGCGGCGCTGATTACAGCGATGAAACGTTATTACTTCCCGGCGATTCGCTGACATTGGAAGGCGAAATAGCGGGCAAATATAAAACCACAGTAACAGTAATAGAAGGGAAAGTGGCCGTTGGAACATACGATGAAGGCGGTGCTGATTACGGCGCTGCAAAAATATTGACTTCCGGCCAAACGATGACTTTTTATTAAGGTGTAGAAAATCGAACATGGTATAATGCGAAAACCCGTTTAGGGAATATTCCGGAGTTCTTATTATGATACGGTTTATTTTAATAATATTTTTATGTTTCAGCGTAAGCTTTACTTATTCGCTTCCTGAAATTGAGGAAGTAATTTCCGGTGAAGCTAATATTCAGTATCCTGATAGTACTACGTTACAAATAGATGCCGGCGCGTCAGCGATAATAAACTACAAATCCTTTAACATAAACGAAAACGAACGTGTTTTAGTAAACCTTCCTACTTCATCCAGTCAAATATTAAACAGAGTCCTCGGCACAGATCCCAGCCGTCTGCTTGGCAGTCTTTTGTGTAACGGTATATTTATACTTGTTAATGAATCCGGGATATACACCGGTTCTAATGCCGCGATAGAAGCGGCCGGATTGGTTTTTTCAACCAGAGATATAACTGATTCTAATTTTTTAGACGGCAAATATTTATTTGAAAAACTTTCCTCCAGCCGGCAGGATATGCTTCTTATAAACAACGGTACAATAGAGATAGAAGAAGGCGGGTTTGGGGTATTGATAGCCGGCGGCATAGAAAATAACGGAATGATAATAGCGCCCGCGTCAAAAGTGGTGTTAGCCGGGGGAGACGCTGTAGAGCTGGATATATCGGGTAACGGGTTAATATCGGTAGCGATAAGGGAAGCCGCAGCCTCTCAAATATATGATTACGAAGGAAACTCAATAACCGACCAGATAAAAAATACCGGTGGAATAGAAGCGGACGGCGGAACGGTTATTGTAAAAGCGGATAGTTTAACGGATATATTTTCAAATGTGATAAACCTTGAAGGCCATGTAAGGGCGAACAGGATAGAGACAGTAAACGGAATAGTCCGGCTTGTGAGTGACGGGGATGTCAGGCTTGCCGGGAATATAGAATCTTCGGATATAGAAATAGGAGACGCTGAAGAAAGTGTACCTCAAAATATAATAGTAGAAGCAACTGCCGGCCTGACGGCTGAAAATTCAATAACAATTTTAGCGAAAAACTCCGTAACAGTCAGAGCGAATGTAACATCAAATGCTGGAGATACGAGACTGTTTGCTGATTATGACGGAGATGGGGAAGGAAGTTTCAGTCAGATAGAAGGTGTAATAGAAGCGAAAGAAGACGGTAATGTTTATATTGACGGTTCGGGTGTAATGACACTGTCCGGCAAAATAGTTACAGATAGAGGTTCTATAAAAGTTGGAGAAACGAGAGATCCCGCGAGTATTGAAGGCAATCCATACTATGTTCATAACAGCGGCGATTTTGAGATAACGGAGAAATCAGAAGAAGGCGAAGTAAACATAATAAAAACCGCAAGAGGCGATACGTTAAGATACAACAAAGAAGGCAGCCTCACACTTGAAAGCCCATTCGGAGGGATAAAAGATTTAACCGCCACCCCATTAGAAGCAGACACACTCAGCCTTACAGCATCATCTTTTCTTGTAGATACATACTCTCCCGAAATAGAAATATACAAAACAACGAATGATATTTTAATAGATACTTCCGAAATAACCGGAAATGTCGCGGTAATAGAAGGAGAAGATTTTAAAATAAGTTATCTGGTATCAGGCAGTGTTACGTTAAAGTCAAACGGCACAATAAACACGAAAGAGATGGTAATATTAACCGCCTCAAAGTTTAATCTTATATCAGACAAGTTTGGACAAAGCGGAAAAGCGTTAACATTTGATACAACAGATATCCATATAACAAGATTAAATGGAGAGATAGAAATATTTGAATGTTCAGGAAATGGAACAAACATGTCGGTTAGAGGCCCGCCTCAGGGCTGGGGATCTATTGCCTATTCCGCAGATGCTCACCTGACATTAGAAGCCTCAAAAGTAGTTCTAACCGGGGTAACTCCCGCGTATTTATATGGTGACATTACTTTCCATAACTTTGAATGTACTGTTCCCGATAAACATATTTATTTCGAAGAAGGTAAAACCTATACGTTTAAAGACAGCCTTGACATAGGGCCTCATACAGCAAACTATCCTGTTTATCTCTATTCCCATGAAGAAGGAAAAGTCTGGTATATCAATATAGATACAGACAACTATTCCATACAAAGAGCGGCGGTAAAAGACTCAACCAATATTTCCTTAGATAATAACCCAATAGATACTTACAGGTCTCTTGACAAGGGAAATAACACTGGCTGGCTTACTAACACTATTACCTGGACAGGTACTACAAATAGTTCCTGGGCAGAAGATACAAACTGGGATCCTTTCGGAGACCCCGATGGCGATACTGTTCAATTTACTTCGGGAAGTGCCGCCTCCCTCGTAGATTACAATGTGAGTATTACCTCGTTAACCATAAACGGATATACGGGAACTCTTACTCTTGATACGGGGAATACCCTTACCATAACAGGAAACTATTCTCAAAATACAGGAACTTTTACGGGAGGCTCGTCGAATATCACAGTCTCCGGTAACTTTACACTCTCAGGAGGAACTTTTACTTCTACATCAGCTACGCTATCCGTAGGAGGCAACTGGTCTCATACGGATGGTACCTTTGCCCATAACTCAGGAACAGTTGACTTTAACAGCTCAGGAGCCCAGAGTATTACAATTGATTGTTTTAGTCCATTCTATAACTTAACACACTCCGGTTCAGGCACCCTGACATTACTATCTACAATGTCATGGAGCTACAGAAAACAAATAACCATATCAAATTCCATGGTCTCGAATACAGACCAGACTAACTTCCCTGTCTTAATATATCGTGCTTCAGACGCGGACCTCGCCTCAGGTGCCCAATCAGACGGAGATGACATTGTCTTTACATTATCAAACGGAACCAAGCTCTCACATGAAATAGAAAAGTACACTTCAGCTACAGGTGAGCTTTACGCATGGGTAAAGGTACCCACCCTCTCCGCGTCAAGCGATACCACCCTTTACATGTACTATGGCAATGCTGCATGTTCATCTCAACAGAATCCGACAGGTGTATGGAACTCTAATTACAAAGGAGTCTGGCACCTTGATGAAGAACAGGCAGGCACAGGAAACCTTGATTTATATCAGGATGCAACATCAAACAATAATGATGGAGATGATTATATTTCCGCTACAGGGCAAGATGGGCAGGTAGACGGAGGACAGGAATTTGATGATACGGATGATTATATTCCCGTTCCGGGATTGAATAATTTTGAAAATGAGAATTCAACATTTACGATAAATACTTGGATAAAAATAGGGGATAGCGGGGCAAATCATATTATGGGTGAAAATGTAAGTATAGGCGCCAAAGAATGGAGCGCTTGGACCAGCGGATCAAATGTTGTCTTTACTTTTATTACTACAGGAGGATCATATGTAAATAGGGTAACTACAACTTCTCCTTTAACAGTAGATAACTGGCATATGGTTACATATAAGGTTAGCAGAACATCCGGCTATGTCTACATATATGTTGATGGTGCTAATCAAACTTTAACTTCAAACAGTGTGAATTCTGTATGGGGCCAGGGTAACGCGCCTTTCTATATGGGACGAGACAGGGGGGGCTATTTTAATGGCTCTATGGACGAAATCCGCGTCTCAAACACAGCAAGAAGCGAGGACTGGATATCTACCGCTTACAATAACCAGGATGACCCGGCGAGCTACGAAACCGTAGGAAGCGAGGAAACTGCCAAAGCTTTATTGCCTGTAGCAAATAACCTTACACAATCCGATGGAACGTTTGATTTAACTGACGGTTCCCTTAGCGTAAGCGGCAACATTCTTGTAAACGGAGGAACCTTTGACGGAAGTGACGCGTTATGCAATCTCGACATAGGTGGTAACGTCACAGTATCTGCGGGAACCATATCTGCCCCTGCTGTATTAGACGATACATCCTTTATGCTAGGAGGTAACTGGGAGATATCAGGAACGGGCATATTTACACCTAATTCAGGAAGAGTAGTTTTTGACGCCTCTTCTACAGGAAAAACTATTACAACATCTTCCGGAGGAGCGGATGACTTCTATGATGTGAAGTTTAACAATTCCTCCGGCACTTGGTTATTACAGGATGAATTAACAGTAACTAACGTACTTACAGTAACAGCAGGTACCCTGGACACAAACGACCAGACATTATCACTGAACGGCAATACCACGATAAACGGAGGAACATTAAAAACAGGAACAGGTATAATTACCTTCGGAGATGCCGCAGAAGACACTGTCACAATATCAAGCGGAACATTAGAAATAGAATCAGACAATACAGCAACAGACATAGTTAAAAACGCAGGAACATGGACTAATTCAGGAGGAACCATAACCTATAACGCGGCAACAGGTGTAACAACAAGCCTTCTCTCATCGCTTTCCTCATACTACAACCTTACGGTTAATTCATCGGGAAGCACCTACACACCAGATGGAGCTATAACAACAGGTAATGATCTAACCGTAACAAGCGGAACATTAGATACCTCAACAAATAACCTTACCCTCACCGGGGACCTCCTTGTAAATGGAGGAACCCTTAACGCGAGTAACGCCTCCTGTGACCTTGACATAGGAGGTAACGTAACAGTATCATCAGGAACCCTATCCGCTCCGGCCGCCCTTGATGATACATCCTTCACAGTAGCGGGTAACTGGGAGATATCAGGAACAGGTATACTTACACCTAACTCAGGCAGAGTAGTCTTCGACGCGTCTTCAACAGGAAAAACCATCACAACCTCATCCTCTGGAGCGGATGATTTCTATGATGTAAAGTTTAACAATTCATCAGGAGGATGGACTCTACAGGACGCGTTGACAGTATCAAATGATATAGCTGTAACACTGGGAACCCTCGACGCGAATGACGAGGCTTTATCTATAAACGGTAATACTACAATAAACGGAGGAACATTAAAATCAGGAACAGGTGTAATTACCTTTGGAGACGCGGCAGAAGACACTGTCACAATCTCAAGCGGAGAACTTCACATAGAATCAGACAATACCGCAACAGACATAGTTAAAAACGCCGGAACATGGACTAACTCGGGAGGCACAATATCCTATAATGCAGAAACAGAAGTAACAACAAGTCTTCTCTCATCACTCTCTTCATATCACAATCTAACAATTAATTCCTCAGGTAGCACGTATACACCGGATGGAACAATAAGCGCTGCAGGCGCTTTGACAATAACAAACGGTATGCTATCTCAAGGCTCTAATACTATTACAGCAGGCAGCCTAACCCAATCCGGAGGAACCTTTACAGGAGGCTCATC
This sequence comes from Alphaproteobacteria bacterium, assembly GCA_023136145.1. GTDB lineage: Bacteria > Pseudomonadota > Alphaproteobacteria > Micavibrionales > UBA2020 > PALSA-926. Next base: position 5,551 of record JAGLRU010000097.1, on the reverse strand, counting down.
AAACATAACAGTCTCAGGCAACTTTACACTCTCGGGAGGAACCTTTACTTCTACTCAAGCCACATTATTGGTAGGAGGCAACTGGTCTGATACAGCCGAAAGCTTTACGCATAATTCAGGAACTGTTGACTTTAACGGCTCAGGAGCCCAGAGTATTACAATTGGCTTTAAGCCATTTTATAATTTGATACACTCCGGCTCAAGCACATTGACATTATCTCCAACCTGGAGCTACAGAAAACAAATAATCATATCAAGTTCCATGGTTTCGAATACAGACCAGACTAACTTCCCTGTCTTAATATATCGTGCCTCAGACGCAGACCTCGCGGCAGGTGTCCAATCAGACGGAGACGACATTGTCTTTACATCATCAAACGGAACCAAGCTCTCACATGAAATAGAAAAGTATACCTCAGCTACAGGTGAGCTTTACGTATGGGTAAAGGTACCCTCCCTTTCCGCGTCAAGCGATACCACTCTTTACATGTATTATGGCAATGCTGCGTGTTCATCTAAACAAGATCCGACAGGGGTATGGGATTCTAGTTACAAAGGAGTTTGGCACCTCGATGAGGAACAGGCCGGAACAGGAACAGCTAACTTATACCAGGACTCAACATCAAACAATAATGATGGTGATGACTATGTTTCCGCTACAGGGCAGGATGGACAGATAGATGGAGGGCAACAGTTTGATGGGAGTGATGATTATGTAAGCGTAGGACATGATAGTAGCATAACCTTTGGTTTAACTTCAGATTTTACAACTGCAGCATGGTTCAAAACATCTGGATCTGCAAACACACAGGTTATTATTGATACAAGAGATCTAAGTTGGGCAGGATATGGTTTAACAATATCCACGGGGGGAACAGCGGCTTTTTATATCAGAGACGATTCAAGTAATGCTATTTCCAATTCTACAACTGAAAGTATCTATTCTAATGGTTTGTTTCACCATATTGTATTGGTAGCTGATAGAGATGGGTATGCAAAATTATATTTAGATGGTGTCTTCAAAAAACAAACAGCTATGTCTACAATCGGTAGCATTTCAAATAATAGCAATGATTGCGTTGGCGATGCGTTCAACGAAACTTCAAGCTGGGAAGAATTCAACGGTTCTATCGACGAAGTCCGCGTCTCCAACACAACAAGGAGCGCGGACTGGATAGCAACTTCCTACAATAACCAGAATGACCCCGCGAGCTATGAAACCGTAGGAAGCGAATCAGCTGTTACTGCAGCCTCATTAGCAGTAGCAAATAACTTAACACAATCAGCCGGTACATTTGATATAGAGGACAATAATCTTAATGTAAGCGGTAATCTTCTTGTAAGCGGAGGAGCCCTTGACGCAAGCGATGTTTCATGTAATCTTGATATGGACGGTAATATTACAGTATCAACAGGAACCTTATCCGCCCCCGCCGTATTGGATGATACATCCTTCACACTAGCAGGTAACTGGGAGATATCAGGAACAGGCATATTTACACCTAATTCAGGCAGAGTACTCTTTGACGCGGCTTCAACAGGAAAAACCATCACAACCTCATCTTCCGGAGCGGATGACTTCTATGATGTTAAGTTTAATAATTCATCAGGAGGATGGACTCTACAGGACGCGTTGACAGTATCAAATGATATAGCTGTAACACTGGGAACCCTTGACGCGAATGACCAGGCATTATCAATAAACGGCAATACTACAATAAACGGAGGAACATTAAAAACAGGAACAGGCGTTGTTACCTTTGGAGACGCAGCCGATGACACTGTTACAATATCAAGCGGAGCCTTAGAAATCGAATCAGACAACACAACAACAGACATAGTTAAAAACGCTGGAACATGGACTAACTCTGGAGGAACAATAACCTATAATACCGCGACAGTTGTCACAACAAACCTTCTCTCAGCACTCTCTTCATACTACAACCTTACGGTTAATTCCTCAGACAGCACTTATACGGCAGATGGAGCGCTAACCGTTAGCAACGACTTCACCTTGACAGACGGTACAACAAGCGTAAACGGACAAAGCCTTACAGTTACAGGTGACTATACACAATCAAACGGAACCTTCACATGTGGAAGCGGTACTCTTAGAGTAGACACCAACTTCACCAAGTCAGGAGGAACCTTCAATGAAGATACAGGAACAGTAACCTTCGGAGGAACAACAGATGGAACCTATAATGTAGTTACAACAGAAACCTTTAACAACGTAACGATCAGTAAAACAACAGACGTATCCGATATCCTTACAATAACATCAGGAGATACAATAGTTATTACAGGCACTCTTACATTAACCGATGGGGAAGTAACAGGTGCTGTTAATGCCCAGGGTAATGTAACGGTAGGAGCTTCGTTTAACCAGGGGGATGCGAACATAACCTTCTCCGGCACCAGTAACCAGACAATAACAATGACAGGAGACAACTTTCCCACAGGAACACTTACAGTAAATAAAACATCAAACACAGCTACCACATCAGGAACCCTTACACTGACAGGAGCCCTTACTATACAGGAAGGAACTTTATCTTTAGGAGGGGATACCAACTTTAACGGAGGCATAATAGTAGAAAAAGGAGGAACATTATCCTGTACTACAGGAAGTACAACAATAACAATAGATGACGCTGATACAGTAACAATAAACACGGAAGGAACCATTACCCTGCAAGGCGGGGCAGCTAATCTTATAATATTGCAATCAGATACAACAGCCGCATGGGGCTTGGTATGTAACGGCCTTTATAACTTTGATTACTTAAATGTAAGCTATTCAGACGCCTCCGGAGGACCGACAGTATTCGTCGCGACATCCACAGACGGAGGAAATAACACAAACTGGGTATTCAATACAGGCGCTACCATTACATGGGCCGGGTCCGCTTCAGCTGACTGGTTTACAGCGGCTAACTGGGACTTGAATAGAACCCCTACTTCAGGAGATAACGTTGTAATAAACATTACTGATACAGCAAATATATCACAACAAACTCAGATTAATTCTTTAACCCTTGGTAATGCAAGCGGAACAACAAATCCTGTCCTTAACTTTACATATAATGCCATTAGCAACGGAGCATTAATCATAGATGACGGGAACTTAACCGTTAATACGGGAGCAAATATTACTCACTCTGCGGGGACAACTGCTGTTGTTGGAACGGTTAATCTTGATATCCAGACAGGTGATGCTCTTATTAACGGCACCATCAACGTAAGCTCCCGAGGCTACCAGTCTTCAGCAGGACCCGGAGACGGGGGGAACCATGGTGATTTTTCAGGTGGCGCCGGATATGGCGGTGATGGAGGAGATGGTTATGTTGCCGGCGGTTCCGCCTACGGCTCCATAACCGCTCCGACCGATATTGGAAGCGGAGGAGGAACCGATGGTGGGGGTGGTGGAATCGGCGGAGGCGCTGTCAAATTGACTGTTACAGGAACTACCACTGTAGCCGGAACCATTTACGCGAATGGCGGAAACGGTGGTACTGATGATGGCGGAGGTTCAGGAGGAAGTATATATATTACAACCGGCACTCTTGACGGAGCGGGAACAATCAGTGCCAATGGAGGAACCGGCTATGATGGCGGCGGAGGAGGAGGCGGAAGAATAGCCATGTACTATACCACTGATAATTCAACGGTAACTTATTGGGCTTATGGCGGAGTCAGAAGTGGACATACAACTTATACAGGCGGCGCGGGAACTATCTATAAAAAAGCGGCTGCCGCAGCTAACGGAAGCCTTACGATTGATAACAACGATCGGAATAACTTATACGACGTATATATCGGCAGGACTCCGATAAACGAAACAATTACCTTTGATACGATCACTATCAAAAACTATGGTAATCTGGAAACACGCTCTTCCTCAAATATTACTTATACTACCCTTGACTGGTCAACCAAAGGAATAATAACCGATATCGGCGGAACATTCGACTTATTAAGCGGAGGAGGAGCCCTTCTTGTTCCCGCGACATCAAGGCTTTACGCTTACACATCGAGAACCCACAGCAGTTGTACCATTAACGGATGGATGGAAACAAGACAAGCCATTACCACGGCGGGTGATTTTAACATTGGAACAACAGGAACATTAACGCATGAATACAATTCGACTACTCAGCAATACGTAATTGACATTACAGCCGCTAACTTCAATATAGCCTCCGGTGGCACCATCAACGTAAGCTCCCGAGGCTACCAGTCTTCAGCAGGACCCGGAGACGGGGGGAACCATGGTGATTTTTCAGGTGGCGCCGGATATGGTGGTGACGGAGGAGACGGTTATGCTGCCGGCGGTTCCGCCTACGGTTCCATAACGGCTCCGACTGATATTGGAAGCGGAGGAGGAACTGATGGTGGTGATACGGGTGGAAGGGGCGGAGGAGCTGTCAAATTGACTGTTACAGGAACTACCACTGTAGCCGGAACCATTTACGCGAATGGCGGGAACGGTAGCAATGATGATGGTGGAGGTTCAGGAGGAAGTGTATATATTACAACCGGCACTCTTGACGGAGCGGGAACAATCAGTGCCAATGGAGGAACCGGCTATGATGGCGGCGGAGGAGGAGGCGGAAGAATAGCCGTTTACTACACCACTGATAATTCAACGGTAACTTATCAGGCTTATGGCGGAGTCAGAAGTGGACATACATATTACACAGGCGGCGCGGGAACTATCTATAAAAAAGCGGCTGCCGCGGCTAACGGAAGCCTTACGATTGATAACAACGATCGGAATAACTTATACGACGTATATATCGGCAGGACTCCGATAAACGAAACAATTACCTTTGATACGATCACTATCAAAAACTACGGTAATCTGGAAACACGCTCTTCGGCAAATATTACTTATACTACCCTTGACTGGTCAACCAAAGGAATAATAACCGATATCGGCGGAACATTCGACCTATTAAGCGGAGGAGGAGCCCTTCTTGTTCCCGCGACATCAAGGCTTTACGCTTACACCTCAAGAACCCACAGCAGTTGTACCATTAACGGATGGATGGAAACAAGACAAGCCATTACTACCGCGGGTGATTTTAACATCGGAACAGTAGGAACATTAACGCATGAATACAATACAACTATCCAGCAATACGTAATTGACATCACAGCCGCTAACTTCAATATAGCCTCTGGCGGCACTATCAACGTAAGCTCCCGAGGCTACCAGTCTTCAGCAGGACCCGGAGACGGGGGGGACCATGGTGATTTTTCAGGTGGCGCCGGATATGGTGGTGACGGAGGAGACGGTTATGCTGCCGGCGGTTCCGCCTACGGCTCCATAACCGCCCCAACTGATATTGGAAGCGGGGGAGGAACTGATGGTGCTAATACGGGTGGAAGGGGCGGAGGAGCTGTCAAATTGACTGTTACAGGAACTACCACTGTAGCCGGAACCATTTACGCGAATGGTGGAAACGGTAGCAATGATGATGGTAGAGGTTCAGGAGGAAGTGTATATATTACAACCGGCACTCTTGACGGAGCGGGAACAATCAGT
>JAGLRU010000096.1 GCA_023136145.1 Alphaproteobacteria bacterium | reverse complement strand
GGTGAGGGTAGCTTCAATTCTTCTGGTGTTGAAATAACTGGCTGAAACTCAGGAGCCTCTTCCGATTTACTGGCAAGCGAAGGTTGAGGTGCCAAAGCATCGCGGTAATCCTGAATATCCTTTTCAGCCGCACGGTCAAAGACCATCTGGTTTTTTGCCAGATCACAGCTTCCCAACGCCGCAGTCGAAAGCGCGATCCCAATTATAATGCAAAAAATACGGAAAAAACTATACATTCCGTTCATTCTTACAATCCCCATTCTCTGAAAAACTCATCACAAAAACCCTTATTCTCATTGTTACAAAGATAGTCTGGATGTGTCAATATCAGTCATACCTCTGACATTATCACTCATCTTAACCTGTTGTATTTTCATCTTCATCTCCGTTGGAAGATTCGCTTCCGCTATGGCTATCTGCTCACTGACAATTCCCTTCTTATACAAATTGAAAATCGATTGATCGAAAACGATCATCCCCACAGGGTTATTATTGGCCATAACATCATTTATTTTTGATGTATCTCCCTTCAAAATCAGTTCCTTTATAAGCCCCTCATTTAACATAATCTCAAGTGCCACAACCATATCCCCTTTGATCGTACGGATAAGACGCTGGATAATGATCGCGCGCAAATTCAAAGCCAAAGCGATGCGAATTTGTTGCTGCTGCTGTTTTTCGGGAAAGAAATTTATGATACGCTCTACTGTCTGTGCAGCATTGTTAGAGTGAAGTGTGGCAAGGCACAAATGCCCCGTTTCGGCGGCGACAATCGTCTGCTCCATAACGGTTGAATCACGAATTTCTCCCACCAAAATCACATCCGGCTTCTGCCGCAAGGCGTTTTTCAATGCAACGGCATAGGAAACAGTGTCGATGCCCACCTCCCTCTGCGTGACGATGCCCAACTTATGCTCATGGTGAAATTCAATCGGGTCTTCAATAGTTACGATATGTCCGCCCATAGTCCTATTGCGATAGTCAACCAGAGAAGCCAGAGTCGTCGTCTTTCCAGACGATGTTACACCACACAAGAGAACAAGGCCGCGTTTCTCTATCGCCAGACTTTCCATCAGCTTCGGAAGACATAAATCCTCGAAACTGGGAATCTTGCTGATAATCCGGCGAATTACCATCGCCGGACGTTGACGTTGACGCATGATATTAATGCGAAAACGGCCTTCCTTGCCCATATCCAAAGCAAGATTTAGCTCCATGTTTGTATCGAATTCGAGACGCTGCCGACTTGTCAGAATTTCCCCAAGTAGCGTTTGCATATCTTCCGTCTGCATAACGACATCAGACAAAGCCTGAAGCCTGTCATCAACACGTATCGTTGGAGGAACCCCAACCGTTAAGTAAAGGTCGGTTGCCTCCTTTCTAACCATCTCGTTCAGGTAGGCATATATGACGACACCACTCAAAACGAATATCCTTCTTTTTCAGTATCCTTAACAGGTGGCGTTGCTTTGCTTTCCGCCGTAGCAGGAACCTTTTTGCCGGGAAGTGGCTTTCCTTTCTTTCCGGCAAGCGCGTTCTGTGCAGCATCATGAGCCGGGACATCTTCTGATTCTTCCGTACCATCTTTTAAGACATTGCTGGCAGTCTCAGGAGAAATCAGTCCTGCTGCTGCAAGATCATTGACGGAATCCTCTATCGTCTGCATCCCGAAACGCGATCCGGTCTGGATCATCGAATAAACCTGCGCCAATTGATTTTCACGGATAAGATTGCGCACGGCTGAGGTTCCTACCATAACTTCATGAGCCGCAATACGCCCACCACCAATCTTCGGCAACAACACTTGAGAAATAACACCCTGAATGGAACTGGAGAGCATCGCACGTACCATCTCTTTTTCTGCCGCTGGAAAAACGTCGATAATACGGTCAATCGTCTTTGCCGCCGTGTTTGAGTGTAGCGTTCCGAACACAAGGTGCCCTGTTTCAGCCGCTGTCAAAGCCAAAGAGATCGTTTCATAGTCACGCATTTCCCCCACCAGAATCACATCAGGATCTTCCCGCAGAGCACTTTTAAGCGCGGCAGCAAAGGATTTAGTGTCATTCCCAACTTCACGATGGTTGATAAGAGCCTTTTTTGACTGATGAAAAAATTCCACCGGATCTTCAACGGTCAAGATGTGAACAGAAGATGTCTTGTTGATATGATTAATCATGGCGGCCAGCGTCGTCGATTTACCGCTACCAGTCGGCCCAGTAAGTAGAACCAGTCCTTTTTCAAGCTCTGCTAATCGTGTAGCAACGGGCGGCAAAGACAGTTGTTCCATAGTCGGGATTTTCGTCGGAATTACCCGAAAGACCGCCGCAGAACCAGCCCTGTTCATAAAAGCATTAACACGAAAACGTGCGTCCTCGCCAAAAGAAATAGCGAAATCAAGTTCTAAATCACGCTCATAAACCGTCCTTTGTTCCTCTGACATCACAGAAAACAACATGGAACGTATTTGATCGGCATTCAACGTTCCAGTCGTGTCTGTCTTAATTCTTTGCAATTCCCCATCAATACGCACAATAGGCTGGTTATTGCCACTCAGATGCAAATCAGATGCCTTGTTATCGATTGTGAATTTAAGAAGTTCTGCAATATCCACGATTACGGCCCCTCACCCTTATATTCGTCTCCCACATTACGCAGATACACTGAAAAAAGAGTAAAGATATTAATATCATCTAATGACAACTTCTAAAAACCTCAAAATTTTCCAATATCGTCATTCCGGCAAAAGCCGGAATCTATAATCAATTGAATAATTAACTGCATAAAAGCAAATATTATGGACTAAATTTAACCAATTCTTAACCAAGATACTAAGTATTTTTTGAAAAACCAAAATCAATTGATAATATAAATATCAGACTTTTCATCATTTTCTAAATTTTATAAAACTTTTTATTAAGAATTGTGCTATAAAATTCAGGTAAGTCTTGGGGAGACTGAAAGTATGATATCTATGATTTTGTCCCTGTTGGGACTAAAGCAAAGAGTTCAATGCACAGTATCGGAGCACCGTCGTAAACATGTTCGTTATCCCGGCTTCCACACCAAAGTAATCGTGGAAAATAAATCTTACAATATACACGACTGGAGCAAAGGTGGCATTGCATTTGAAACTACGCCGGACGTTCACCTAACCACCGGAGACAACATTCAAGTCATCTTGAAATTCAAGCTTCCGCATGATATCATCACTATTCGGCAACTAGCGTGTATCGTACGAGCCTCTAAACATAATGTCGCAGCAGAATTCGCTCCATTGCCAACGGTCGTTCGCCGTCAATTCGAACGAGTGCTAGACAATCTGCATACTCAAGGCTTCTTGGAATCTCAGGTTGCCTGAAGGTTGTAAATAATAAGGGATAGGGCTTTTTCGGGAGACTCTAAAAAAACATGGCTTCTATTGTTTTCGGGCTGGCTGTTATCGGATTTCTGGTGCTGTTCGCTTACCTAAAGATTCCGCCAAGCTATGCCGACCAAAAACTCGTTAGTGTTTATAACACTATGGTTTTAGCCGTGTGCTTTGTTTTTTGTCTAGTATTTTTTCTATATATCCGCGTCAATTTGATGGGATCCATCAATGACAAGTGGTGGAAGCCTGTGGCTATCGCTGGATCTCTCTCCATCGAAATCGTTTTTCTGGGGGTATGCTTTGTGTTGCGCAACTTCTGGATTTTCAAACCACCCCGCCGCCCCGGTAGGGACGGATTTAATTTCTGAAATTCTAGAGGAGTTTTTCAACAAACGGTTAAAGTATTTCCCCCACGGATGGACACGGATACACACTGATTTCTTTCTTATCCGTGTTTATCCGTGGGGATTTTTTCTTCTGTTATCGTTTTACGCAGGCATCTGGTGGCTATAATCACTGGTTCATAACGCGGAAGAACTCATCATTGTTCTTGGTATCCTTCATTTTATCTAGCAGGAATTCCATCGCATCAACAGTTCCCATCGGGCTGAGGATACGGCGCAGCATCCACATTTTATGAAGGGAAGCTTTGTCAACCAATAGCTCTTCTTTACGAGTTCCAGACTTCTGAATATCAATAGCTGGGAAAACACGCTTGTCCGAAATTTTGCGATCAAGAACAATCTCAGAATTTCCTGTACCCTTGAATTCCTCAAAGATCACCTCATCCATCCGACTGCCGGTATCAATCAGTGCCGTCGAGAGGATCGTCAAAGATCCACCCTCCTCAATATTACGAGCAGCACCAAAAAAGCGTTTTGGACGTTGCAGCGCGTTAGCATCCACACCACCTGTCAAAACTTTACCAGAAGACGGTACAACCGTGTTGTAAGCACGAGCTAATCGCGTAATTGAATCAAGCAAAATTACAACATCCCGTTTATGTTCAACAAGACGTTTGGCTTTTTCCAGCACCATTTCGGCTACCTGAACGTGCCGCACAGCAGGCTCATCAAAGGTGGAGCTAATAACTTCTCCATTTACGGAGCGATCCATATCCGTCACTTCTTCTGGCCGCTCATCAATCAACAACACGATCAAATAGGCTTCCGGGTGATTGGCTTCAATGGAATGAGCGATATTCTGCATGATTACGGTCTTACCGGTTCGCGGCTGTGCCACGATAAGCGCGCGCTGGCCAAAACCAATCGGCGCCACCAATTCGATCACACGTTGAATCATGGCTTTCTTTGTCGGGTTATCCAACTCCAGCTTGATTTTGCGATCTGGATATAGCGGCGTTAGATTATCAAAGTTAACACGATGCCTGACTTTCTCAGGGTTTTCAAAATTTATAAGATTAACCTTGAGAAGCGCGAAATAGCGTTCATTATCCTTCGGAGATCTGATCTCACCCTCTGCCGTATCACCGGTGCGAAGACCGAACTTTTTGATTTG
>JAGLRU010000095.1 GCA_023136145.1 Alphaproteobacteria bacterium | reverse complement strand
GGTTTCAGTCAGACTGTTTTGACCAACGGTAGTTATTTAAAGATTTCATACCCTTCCAAATGACAGTGGCTATGTCGAGAAGACTTCATTCTTTTGACAGATGTTACAGGATTCTTTGCTTTGCTTTTGCCGTACTTATTTCTTTTTGTTCGCCTCTCCATGCAGAAGAATTTTTCTCTCTTTTATTGCCTGCTGTAGATGTGGATGAACTAAATATTGCCGAGGTCATGACGGTTGCGCCGGAAATGCCCGTCGTAGATTTAACAGAAGATTTCAGCGCCTTTGATTTTTACATCGGCGGCAACTACTACGATATTATCTATGGCTATTTTGATGCCGAAAGCTTTCGTGCCGATAAGCCGGAGGATTTCATTGCCGCTATGCCCGCCGTTGTCGACAAAAATGCTTTTTTGCCGCTGTTTAACGGAAAGATACCAAGAGAAAAATCGATCAAAGGCGTTGGAAAAATCCGGATAGATATCAATCATTTCAGGATTGATCTTGAAATTGATAGAGAACAAGCTCTCTTGTTAAAAGTCGGCGGGGTCGATGTACTTGAATCAACAGACAAAAATCTTTCCGTCCGCAATAAAATGTTTTTGGCGGGCAGCACGGAAACGCAAAATCTTGATTTTACACAGAACTTTTCATTTTCTCACGACACGGTGATTAACAAGGAAAATCTGTCATTTCTTAGCGCCGGCACTCTAACCAAAGGAGAGGGTTACAAAGTAACAAATGCGGCTGTGCGGCAGGATTTTTCCGCTTTTGGGCAGCCCTTGACAGGTTCAGGAGGCATGCTGCAAACATCAGGTCCCAGATTTGCAAAATCTCTGGATTTCTTCGGGCTCAAAGTGGCCAGCAACCAAATTCTTTTTTTTAGGGATCCATTAAGTCAGGCATCGAATATTGAGCTCTTTTTGCCGCAGCGGTCTAGGGTAGAAATTTTTAGAAATTCTGAGTCTTCCGGTATGGCAATTTTTTCTCGGCAGCTTGACTTTGGAACAGTGCAGATCGATACACGTTCTTTCCCCATGGGAAGTTATGATATAGAGATCGTGGTCACCGATAATTTCGGCGTTAAAAGCAGAGAACGCAGACCATTTACAAAGGCGGCACGATTGACGCCGCATAGCTCCCCACAGGTGGATATAGAAGGCGGTGTCGTTCGCGATGGCATGAAAGGCACCGACATACTAATCATGCTTGTTTCGGGTAAAAAAAGAATAACTGACAATATTGATGGATCG
>JAGLRU010000094.1 GCA_023136145.1 Alphaproteobacteria bacterium | reverse complement strand
AGATCAGAAATTTCTCGTTGTTTCATATTTTTATTTTTTAAAAGCTTAACAACATGAAAACCAACCATACCGCGAGCTTGTAGCTCTTCTGCATTATCGAGTTCAAGATCAATAAAAACATTGTTTGTGCTTTCTTCAAATTCAATTTTTTTTGCCATCTTTTTCTAACTCCTTTGCATCTTTGTAACGTTGTTTAATCAAATCCACGTCTTTTTGTGGTGTAGAAATATCTTTCGTTGATTTCTTCTGAAAGGCATGGAGAACATAAATTTTATCTCCTAATTGGACGGCTTGAACACAACGATACGCTTCTTTATCATACTTCAGAACTATCTCAATAACCCCAGAACCAACACCTTTGAAAATCTTTATATCTTTTGGCATCCCGCCAAATTGAATAAATTGAAGCTCATCACCGATAAGTTTCCTAACGTTTTCTGGAAATTTTAAAATATTTTTTCTAGAATTTCCAAGCCATACAACAATGCGCGGTTTTAGTATTTTTTTAATATTCACAATAGCCTACCAGTTATAAGTGTTATAATATAAGAATTTTCCTATAAAGTCAATTCTGCTTCAAAAGAAACTTTTGAAAATTTAACTTAATCATACTATTTCTTAGATCTTATATAGTCCCATCTTCTTTTGCACAGAATGTAAGTCTATACGTCATCGCGCCTTATTCTTTGTTTGAATTTGGTTAACATCTTATTACGACTTTGTTCCACTATTCCGCTTTGTTCAGCAGAAATCAGACGGGAACGGATATATTCCATTTCCTGTTGTTCCTTGCGAACTTTACGAATTAAGTCATTTACAACCTCGCTTTTGCTGCCATATTCTTCGCTAGCAATTTGCATCCTAAGCCACTCATCGTTCGGTGACGTTAGGGAAATACTTTGTCTAGTAGTCATAGATAGCACTCCTTTCTCTATGATGTAATTATACACCAATAATGCACCAGATAAAGCCTTATATCAAAATAACTAATTCTCCGGTCTTCGTTCCATTCTTCGCAAGCTGTGAAAAAAGCATCAAAGTTTCCTTGATGAATGTCTAGGTTCTGTTGTGAAATAAATTTCACAACAGAACCTAGTTGCTCACATATCTAAATATAATGTTGACAGAATAACCTAACGGTGATACAACTTAATAACCTAACAATCATGCAACACAAAAACCTAATAGATTTTGTTTTATGCCAACACCATCAGAAAAATTAGCAGTTTCTCTTGAAGCTCTTAAAAAGCTTCAAAATCAAGGAAAAGTGGCTATACGTTCCAAAGATTTATCACGAACGGATAAAGAACGCCTTCTTAAAAACGGTTTTTTACAGAAGGTTATGAAAGGGTGGTATGTATCAACGCATCCAAGTAAAACACACGGAGATAGTACGGCATGGTATACGTCCTTCTGGGGTTTTTGCGCTACTTATCTTGAGGAGCGTTTTGGTAATGAATGGTGCTTATCTCCAGAGCAATCGTTGCTGTTGCAAAGTGGTAACTGGTCAGTACCAAAACAGCTTTTAGTTCGTCATCCCAAAGCAGGAAACAAGATCGTAAATTTGCCACATGAAACCTCTTTGCTGGATATTCGGGCTGCACTTCCTCCTAATGAACAGAGACAGAAAAAAAATGGTATCCGCATGTTTTCTCTGGAAGCGGCGTTGATTGCATGTTCCACAAATTATTTTACTCAATATCCAACAGATGCACGTGCAGCACTTGCTATTTTACCTGATGCCTCCAGCTTGCTTGTCCATCTTCTAGAAGATGGACATAGTACCATTGCCGGAAAACTTGCTGGAGCATTCCGCAATATAGGACGATTAAATATTGCAGATCATATTATTAGTGCTATGACAGCGGCAGGATACAACATCCGCGAAACTGATCCGTTTGATGATAAACCATCAATCATACTTTCTGTTCGTGAAGTATCCCCATATGTGAACCGTATCCGTCTTATGTGGCAAATGATGCGCGAACCTGTCATGAAGCATTTTCCTGCACCTCCCGGATTACCGAAAGATAGAACGGGATATATGAAGCATGTAAAAGATACGTATGTGACGGATGCCTACCATTCTCTTTCTATTGAAGGATATCATGTAACGCTTGAATTGATTGAACGAGTGCGAAGCGGTAGCTGGAATCCTGACAGTAATTTAGAAGACCGAGAATACAGAAACGCCCTTGCTGCCCGTGGATACTGGCAAGCTTTTCAGGCTGTTCAAAAAAGCATAGAACAAATATTGAGCGGCAAGAATTCCGGTATTATTGCCGAAAAAAGTCATAGCAAATGGTATCAAGAACTATTTGCACCTAGCGTCACAGCAGGTTTATTGCACCCATCTGATTTAGCCGGATACCGCAATAATCCGGTTTATATACGCCGATCTATGCACGTACCTTTAAATCATGAAGCAGTTCGAGATGCCATGCCTGCTTTTTTTGATTTACTATCAGAAGAAACCAATCCAGCAGTACGTGTTGTGTTAGGACATTTTATGTTCGTTTACATTCACCCTTACACAGATGGTAATGGCCGTATTGGACGCTTTATGATGAATACTATGTTAGCGGCAGGCGGTTATCCATGGACGATTGTTCCTGTAGAAAAACGACAAAATTACATGGAAGTACTAGAACAAGCGAGCGTTGAACAAAACATCGTACCTTTTACAAAGTTTATTGCTGCTTTAGTTGATAAAAACTCTATATCAGAATAACGATAATTGCCTTTCCAACGTCCAACCTGTCTTTTGAGCACTTAGGGTTAAAGTCTGTAATACAAGCGCGGCGGCAATTTTAATATCCGCAATATCTGCCGTTGGTACAAAAATAGATTTATAGCCTGTTTCCGTTATTGGTAGGGGCTGGTTACAATAAATTTCGATATGTGCAATACCACAAGAAGTAAAATATTCATGGTCAAAAGCCAGTGTAAAATCAATGCTCTGCCATGTAAGAGTAATTGTTTGATAAACCATGATACAATTCTCCTAAGCCATGCGGTAAATGTAATTTTGACCATTCAGACGGATTTCGCTGTAATCCATACCCAGATCACGAGCGATTGCATCACAATCAAGATATGATTGAATACTTTCTGGGATTTCACCGAATAAGCCTTCTTCAATGAATTGTTCGGCAAGGTCTTTTAGGTTGTCTAATTCATAAAGCTCAATGTCAAAATTATCTGGATCATCTTTGTACAGATCAAAACTGTAACCGCATTCCCCTACGGCAATAATAACCTTGATTTTCTGGTCTTCATTCCATTCTTCGCAAGCGGTGAAAAAAGCGTCAGAGTTTCCTTGGTGAATATCCAGCGCCTTGAAAAGTGCTGCGTCAATTTCTTCTCCGTCAATAAACTGAATTTCAAATTCTTCTACTTGACCGCCAAAATCATTTTTACATTTGGCGTATTTGCTATCGTATTCCTCCATGCTCTCAAAATAAAATCCATTTGCTGATATATCGTATGGCTGGGCGTAAAGCTGTGTCATTTTTCTCTCCTCTTAATTAAAGTTGGGTTCACATGAGCCCTTGGCTCTCGCCGAGAGTGGGGTAGCAACTGCAAGGGCGGTGCATACTGAAGGGGATCACCCAATCTGCACGAAAATGTAATGAAGGAAGATTGGGGATACGGCTTGCGCCGTTTATCGAAGACCCTTGCGGGCGCGAGGACGAAGTCCTTAGAGAAAACAAAAAAATACCGCCGGAAATGGCGGTACAATATTGATTGCTAATTATCTTAAAAAAAATCTACGCTTAATTTACGCAGTCACAAACTTTTCCACGTGAATATCTTCTTCACGCTGACGCATATAATATGCATCATAACGGGTTTGCATACGCAGCAAAGTATCCATCTTTACGCCGAAAGCCTTTTCTATACGTAAGGCCATTTCCGGCGATAACGAAGAATTCTCATTCAGGAGATTGGACAGTGCCGGACGGCCAATATTAAGAGCTTTGGCTGCATCTGTAACAGATAGCTCATCCGGTAAAATCGAGCGTTTGATAAATCCACCCGGATGCTGTGGTTTCATGCCTATTTTAATCGCCATTGATCATACTCCTTATTGTTAGTGGTAATCTTCATAATCCACGTCATATAATTCTTTTTCATCAGCATCATAACTAAAAGTGATGCGCCAGTTTGCTGTAACATGCAGACTATAAGTCCCAGCGCGATCACCCGTTAAACGGTGCGGTTTATATTTTTGAAGATCCATGACCTCATCAATATCTTCAATATCAATAAGAAATGCCATAATATCAGTAATTTTATCAACGTAATCCTGTTGCAAACCTCTGGGGTTATTTTTTTCAACAAGGCTACGCAAACCTTTATGGCGTATGTTCCTAATCTCCATGTTTAAATATAACACATTGTATCGTGTAACGCAACGGACATCTTTTATCGAAACATATCGCTCAAGCCGCCGAATCGGATACAATGAAGTTTATGTCAATTTTGAACACACGACCTAACCGGGAAACATTCAAAAAACGTTTAATCAAAATCCGAGAATGGAATATGAATCCTAAATGGTCACACTAAAAGGTACAAATAGTAAAAGAAACGCAGGTAATGTCATAAAAGGCTTTATCTATCAATTTTGTATGAGTCTTGATGCATGGATGAAGCTTGGTGAAAACGAACTACTGATTTTGGAAGGTACGGAAGACCTCGATATTCACAAAGGCGATACCATTGAAACCATTCAAGTTAAACATGTAAAAGCCAAAGTTACTTTGAACAGTAAAGATGTTCAGGATTCCATATCAAACTTTTGGAAATATAGAACAGAGAATCCAGACAAACAAATACGATATCGTTTTATTTCTACTTCACAGCCGACACAAGAACAGGGTTCGCCCTTTGGTAAGAATACAAAAGGACTTGAACTATGGGCAAAAACAAATAAGACGAGCGAAGAGATTAAATCACTTGTTACATTTCTCAATAATATACCAACATTACCTGATGATCTTAAAACTTTTCTTGGCTCTACAAGTAATGAAGAGCTTCAAAAAACATTCTTTGAGCCTTTAACATGGGATTTGGGGGAGAAGCCGTTAGATGTTTTAGAAGCCAATGTTAAACGTGCCTTAGTCTGTAAAGGGCTAAAGTACGCAGAGACTGTCGCAGCAACAGACTCTACAAAAGCATTCCCAGCTTTGATGTTCAGAATCATTGATGAAATCATTGCTCCTCAATCGCAAGGGCTTACCTTAATTGATTTTCACTCAGCTTACGAAGAGCAAATAATAACGTTCGCCCGACAAGTGCGTACTTTGCAAGTCAATGCAGAAAGTGGGAGTGCTTCTATTGTTAGAGAATATGCAGAAACAGGAAAGAATAAAGATCTTATAGATTTAGCTGTTTTACAAAATATGTTTACAGAGCCTCCACTAATACCTTCCCACTCTGTTCCGCGCAGAGTTTTGATTGAGGGTGTTCTTAAAACAACGTTAGATAAATCAGTGGTTTTTGTCATTGGAAGCTCTGGCGTAGGAAAAACAACACTGGCCTCACATTACCTTCAAAACACAGAAGTAAAAGAGAAATGGATTGATCTAAGAGGGACAGAGCCTACACATATCAAACAAACCTTAAAAGCTTTGAACACTCTCATTCATCTTCAGCCTGAAGAAAGCAGGGTTTTTATTCTCGATGATCTTGATCTAAGAAACGGATACAGAGACTACGAACATGAATTGAAACTTGTTCTCTTTAATGCTGCTAATAACAATCAGAAGATCATCATCACATGTCAAACTGAACCTCCGCAGAGGTTGTTACATGATACGTGGCTTACAGATGAATGCTTAATCAAGGTAGGTTATTTTGACTTAGATGAAATTGAAAAAATCGCTGTTGCTAACGGATGTCCTGATACACAACCAGCAAGCACTTGGGCTAATATCATATATGTTGGTACTTCTGGTCATCCTCAGCTTGTAAGGGCAAGAATACAAAACCTCAAAGCTAAAGGTTGGGTTTTCGATGAAGCTGACTTCATAGAGCCTGAGGCTGTTAAGAATGAGAAGCTAAACATTAGAGAGCAACTCAGAAGTGAAATCCCTGATAGTGCAAGAGATTTGGCATATAGGTTGAGCTTTATTCTTGGAACATTTAGCAGGAATATGGTTGATGCTCTCGGAAAACTAACCCCCCAAACTAACATGATCGGTGAAGCATTCGATATGCTTGTGGGGCCATGGATAGAGAAAACAACAAAAGACCGCTACCGCGTATCTCCCCTCTTATCCGATCAAGGCAAACAAGTTTTTGATCAAGATAAACAGCGTAAAGTTCACGTTGCGATATGTATCGGATACCTGAAACAAATCACTCCTCTTAATCAAAATGAAGTCAGTAAATTGTTTATGCACGGCATCCTTTCAAAGGATAGCAATGTGTTAATGATTATCGTTCAGGGAACTTTAAATAACCTGTTTAAGAGGTCTAATCGTGAGACCATGAAATATGTAGCAGAAGAACTATTTTGGTTCTATTTAATGGCAAAAGAAAAAGGGCAAAGAATTTTTCCTGAAAACTTGCATTTAAATTACATGCTTAGATTTATTCAGTTTAATTTTTTTTGCATCTCCAACAAAGGTAAAGACGCCAGTATTTTCGCTGAAAGGCTTTTGGATGATATGAAAGCAGCAATGAATGTTGCAAAAAATATAAAGCCTTTAAATGAAAATTTTGAACTTATGACTTATAGCGCTTTGATGATGAGTATTGAAAAACGTATCAAGCCACGCTTAATA
>JAGLRU010000093.1 GCA_023136145.1 Alphaproteobacteria bacterium | reverse complement strand
GGATTTATACACGGAAACTGGCTTACAGCATTTCTGGGCGGCATCGCGCTCGGCATGTCCCTTCTGCCGGAAGAATTTCCTCTTGTTTTGTCCGTTTTCATGGTCATGGGTGCTTGGAGAATATCGAAAGCACGTGTTCTGACTCGCCGCGCCTCAGCCATCGAAACGCTTGGATCAACTACTGTCCTCTGCACAGACAAGACCGGTACGCTAACTCAGAATAAAATGTCCATCGTCAATCTGAAACGGGAAAATATTTCATGGGAGAGTGGCGGTTCCACAGAAATTACCCCATCCCTCACAGAAATCGCCACAACCGGTGTAATGGCCTGCCCTGAAGACTCCCGAGATCCTATGGATCTTGCTTTTAGTGATCTGGTGAAAATAAAAATTCCGGATAAAAAACCAATACGTCATTACGGTCTTAGTTCTGATCTTCTTGTAATGGCAAACATCCACGATATAAACGGGAAATATTCGGCATCTGCCAAGGGCTCTCCGGAAGCCATCGGGAAAATATGCTGCCTTGATACTGTTCAGATGGAAAATCTTCATAAAGCCGTCAGAGACATGGCTTCAAAAGGACTACGGGTACTTGGTGTCGCAAAAGCTCAATTAGAATCAGACGCACTTCCAGAAAAGCTTGAAGAATTCCCCTTTGAATTTCTGGGTCTTGCCGGCTTCGCTGATCCACTGCGCCCTGCCGTGCCGGACTCCGTAATGGAAGCACGTGCAGCCGGGATAAGAGTCATAATGATAACTGGAGATTATCCCGCGACAGCAAAGGCCATAGCGGAGCAGACTGGAATCGCATCAGAAAAAGTCGTAACCGGCAACGAGCTTAAAAAGATGACGGAAGATGATCTGTTATCCACCGTGCAACATACATCTGTTTTTGCACGAATCATGCCCGAACAAAAGCTCCGCATCGTGAACGCGCTTAAGACCGCAGGCGAGGTCGTTGCAATGACGGGAGACGGCGTAAACGACGCACCTTCCCTGAAAGCCGCCCATATCGGCATAGCCATGGGTAGCCGCGGAACGGACGTTGCGCGCGAGGCATCGTCTATCGTACTGCTGGACGATGATTTCAGCTCCCTCGTCAGCACAATTAGGATGGGAAGACGCATCTACGACAATCTTAGGAAGGCATTTCTTTATATCATCTCCGTACATGTCCCGATTGCAGGGTTAGCCCTTCTCCCAGCTGTACTTGGTAAGCCAATGATACTGACGCCCCTGATCATCGCTTTACTGGAAATGATCATCGATCCTACCTGTTCGATCGTACTTGAAGCGGAGGAGGAAGAAAAAGACGTGATGTCCCGGCCTCCACGTGATCCGAAGGCATCAATACTTTCAACAAGAATTTTAGGACTGGGACTTACCCAAGGAACTATAGCTCTACTTTTTGTAGCCTCCATATGGATTTTAGCGCAAAAAAGTGGAATGCCGGAAACAAACGTCAGATCTATAGCTTTTGCAAATCTAATTGCTGTAAATATAGCTATCGTTTTGGCAAGCCGCTCCTTTAGCACATCCCTCATTTCAGCCTTCTGGAAGCCAAATCCTGTTCTTTGGAAGGTCATGATTATAGTTATAGGGCTTCTCGGCATAGCGATGTTCTGGCCACCGTCGCAGTCTCTATTCCGTTTCGGTTCCCTGCATGTTCATGATGTAATGATAGCCGCCACATCCGGTGTCTTGCTGCTGGCAATTCTGGAACTGGTCAAGATGTTCTTCCGGGTAAATCCTCGAAAGCTTCAAAACAACAAATAACAATTTTTCTCGGATTAACCACCTTAAACTAACCGGACTCTATTCAACTGAAAATGTTATAAGGCCACAAAGGTGGTCCTGGTTTGTTGGACAGGTTTGCGAGAGGACGCGCCGGTATCGGAGCTGGCGTTAAAATACTGCGTTCACACTCTTT
Source organism: Alphaproteobacteria bacterium (assembly GCA_023136145.1). Taxonomy (GTDB): domain Bacteria; phylum Pseudomonadota; class Alphaproteobacteria; order Micavibrionales; family UBA2020; genus PALSA-926. The sequence goes on along the minus strand of JAGLRU010000093.1, from coordinate 52 downwards.
GTTTTATATAAAATCACTTCTTTGTCATATGGCAACGCTTTCGTATAAAATC
>JAGLRU010000092.1 GCA_023136145.1 Alphaproteobacteria bacterium | reverse complement strand
AGAGCGTTAGGGCGATTTTCTTTCCCGCAGCATGTGCCATTTCAGCTGCCATGCGGAAAGACTTCTTCGAATCACTCCTGTCAAACAGGTATCCTTCCAGATAGGTTACCATCGCGTTTTTGATTATTTTCTCGTCCAGATCCATCGGATCAAAGCAGCAGCTTGCGCCGAGAAAGGTACACATCGTGCGTTGCGCGTCTGGTGTAATCATGACTATGGATCGCGATGTCGGCACATCAGCCGTTTGTAGAGGAGGAGTGTCGAAAATCACGCTGGTTGAACGGATGTCGTTGCGGAACACTTCGCCAAGCTGATCCTCCGCGACTTTGCCGATATATCCGGCCTTTCCTCCGAGCGATGCGAACGCTACGACTGTGTTGGCTGCAGAGCCGCCCGACATGGTTGTCTCTGAGCATATTTTGGAATAGAGGGTATCGGCATGTTCCGCTTCTATCAGCGTCATGGTGCCTTTGTGAATTTCATTTGTATGCAGAAAGTCATCGTCGATTTTAGACAAAACATCCACGATGGCGTTGCCGATGCCGACAATATCCAGATTTTCTTTACTCATTCAAATTTATCCCTGTTATTCTATGACGCTATATTGGGAGGATATAATGGCACGAAAACGCAAAACAGACCAGTCTAAACTAATAGTTGCCGCCGCGCTGGAACTGGCGTGTAAATCCGGCTGGGATGGCTTGACCATAAAAGCCGTCGCTAGAAAAGCAAAGCTGAAGCTGGAAATTGTCACGGATATTTTCCCCGACAGACGGGCATTGCTGAAGCGGGTTCTTGAAACGCTTGAAAAAGAAACTGCACGCGCTGTGAAAGGCAAGCTTGGAGATGACTGGCGGGATAATCTTTTTGAAATTCTAATGACGCGGATCGACATTGCCGAATCACATAAGAAAGCTTATGCCTCACTTCCATCTGCATTTCGTAAGGAGCCGGAAGTTATCCCGGAATTTACAAAGCTGTTTTTTGAAACAATGGATAAAATACTCACTCTGGCAGGAGTTCCCGCCGGTGGTTTTTATCCGGCGCATGTCGCCGCATTTAGTGTTATTTACTTAAGCCTTATAAATGTATTTATTAAGGACGACACCAAAGACCACTCGAAAATCATGGCTATGCTTGATAGGCGGCTTGGGTTGTTTGAAAAGTTCGTGAATCGTACTCACTGTGACAAAGTAAGGCGAGGCAAGTCAGTTAGAGGAAAAAGTAATCGCTCTTGAGCGGATACTGCTATATTATCACAATAATGACCGGAAAAAAACCACCAGAAAACTCTCTTGAGAAACCACGCGGCCTTCAGACGAAGGTGCGTGTCAAGACGCGCAAAAAGCGGTCGGTTTCGTCGTCGCGATGGCTTGAGCGTCAGTTGAACGATCCTTATGTTGCAGAGGCTAAGGCGAAGGGGTATAGGAGTCGTGCCGTCTTCAAACTTATCCAGATGAACGATGATCTAAAGCTTTTCAAAGCGGGGCAGAAGGTGATTGATCTTGGTGCTGCCCCCGGTGGCTGGACGCAGATTGTCGTTGATATGGTCAAGCCCTCCATGACGGGAGGGAAGGTTGTGGCGATAGATTATCTTGAGATGCCGGAAGTGGAAGGATCGGAGTTTATCTGTCTTGATTTTATGGATAACTCGGCTCCTGATATTCTTAAACGGGCAATCGGTGGAAAGGTGGATGTGGTGTTGAGTGATATGGCACCTCCGACGATTGGGCATAAGCGAACTGATCACCTGCGCATTATGGCACTTGCTGAGGCTGCATATATGTTTGCGCATGAAGTGCTTGTCCCCGGCGGCACGTTTCTGTCGAAAGTTTTTATGGGCGGTGCGGAAAAGGATTTACTTAATCAGCTTAAAAAAGATTTCACGAAGGTTAAGCATGTCAAACCACACGCTAGTCGTTCGGATTCGTCAGAAATGTATGTTGTAGCGTTGGGGTTCCGTGGTTAAAATCAACGGTTGAATGATTTTTTAAGGGGATTCCTAATGAAGAGAAATGTCGAAATTCATGAAGCCTTTGGTTTTGACGATGTTTTGCTTGTACCGGGTGAAACAAATGTTAAGCCAGCGGATGTCAGCATCAGGACGCGCCTCACCAAGACGATCAGTCTGAACATTCCTCTGATTGCTGCCGGGACTGATAATGTGACAGAGAGTGCCATGGCGGTGGCTATCGCCCAGCTTGGAGGAATTGGGATCATCCATGACAACATGCCTTTGGGCAAGCAGGTTGAGGAAGTTAGGCGCGTGAAGCGTTCCGAGGGGAATATGGTGTTGAATCCGATTACAATAGCGCAGGAAGCGAGTGTGGCTGAAGCATTCGATCTGATGACGACGTACAGGGTTTCCGGTTTGCCTGTGATTGATCAGTCTTCAAAGAAGGTGGTTGGAATCATCACCTCCCGTGACATTCGTTTTTTCGATGATTACGTTAATCCTGTGACAGAGCTGATGACTAGGGAAGTCATCACGGTAAAAGAATCTATTGAAAAAGAAGTGGCAAAACGGATGCTTCATCAACACCGGATCGAAAAACTGGTCGTGGTGGACGATCAGGAGCGTTGTGTCGGACTTATTACTGTCAGGGACATTGAAAAACTGTCCCGCTTTCCCGATGCTACGCGTGACAATTGTGGTCGTTTATGTGTGGGAGCTGCTGTTGGTACCGGCAAGGATGCTTTTGATCGGACTGCGGCCATGACTGATGCTGGTCTGGATGTTGTTTTTATCGATGCGGCGCACGGTCATACCCGCGATGTCATTGGCACTGTCAGTCACATCCGCCAGCAACGGTCCAGTGCTGTGCAGATTGTAGCTGGCAATGTGGTGACGGCGGATGCTGCGCGTTCTCTTGTTGATGCCGGTGCGGACGCGGTAATGGTTGGCGTGGGATCAGGGATAGGGTCTGCCAGTCGATCCATGGCTGG
>JAGLRU010000091.1 GCA_023136145.1 Alphaproteobacteria bacterium | reverse complement strand
GTACTGGTCTTAATTTTTTGCTGACGGCAAAGCTCTGGCGCAGGACAGCTCATCCGTCTGCAAGGCTCACATATATAGGCATTGAAAAACATCCGGTTTCGGTGGCAGAGTTAAAACGGATTTTTTCTTTCTGGCCGGAATTGCAGGAACATGCGGAACTGCTTCTAGAACAATATCCGCCTATGATTGAGGGGTTCCATCACCTGCATTTCCTGAACGACAGGATTCATCTTATGCTGTTGTTTGGGGATGTAGCTTCGACGCTGCCGGAGCTTCAGGGGGAGTTTGATGCTTGGTATCTGGATGGTTTCGCGCCCGCAAAAAATCCGGAGATGTGGACAGAAAATCTTTTTCCGCTTATAGCAGCTCGCACAAAACCGAAAGGGACTCTCTCCACGTTTTCGTCCGCAGGGAATGTTCGGCGAGGGCTTCAAACGGCTGGATTTTCTGTTGAAAAGGTTAATGGTTTCGGTGCCAAGCGTGAGATGACGATAGCGAACTTTCCTGGCTCGGTAAAACCTCGTAGGACTGGGAAAAATAAAGCCGTTGTTCTAGGCGCTGGCATTGCAGGTGCTTCTGCGGCGTTTGCTCTGGCGCGGAAAGGGTATGACGTTACAGTAATGGAACGACGACAGGAATTGCCTTCGGGAATTCCTCTTAATCCTTTTGGCATTATTTATCCTCGGCTTACTTTGGCTCCATCGCCGATGGGACTTTTTAACCAGCACGGATTTTGCTATACGCGGCGTTTAATAAAGGCATTGAAAATTTCCTCATGGAATCCGTGTGGCGTAGTCCATCTTGATGTGTCGGATGATGTCGCGAAACGGCATAAAAAGCTCTCGGATAGAAGCGAGTGGTCGGACGATGGACTTAGATATGAAATGACTGAGGCAGGTATGGGTCTTCATCAGCCGATGGCAGGGCATCTGTCGCCGATAGAGTTCTGCGGCGCGTTGCTGAGTCATCCGAACATTAAAGTTATTTACGAGACGATTGTATCGTCGCTTGAGGGGCTTGATTATGATGCGATTGTGATAGCTCTTGGGTATAACACTGGAAGTTTCAAGGAAACCTCATGGCTTCCCTTGCAATCCCTGCGCGGACAAATTAGCGGCGTGAAGGAAAACAGTATTTCAAAGGAAAACAAAAAGGTTATCTGCCATAAGGGTCATATTACGCCTTCCGTTGATGGGATTCATTATATTGGTTCTACCTTTCAGAAAGAAATGCCCGTTTTTCCACCCGAAATCCGCGAAAGCGATAATGAAGAGAACCTGTCGAAACTTAACGAGCATCTTCCATCGCTGAAGTTCAGCAGGGAAGACATCGTTGATGGGCTGGCGGGATACCGAACGGCGACACCTGATAGATTGCCTGTTATAGGAGCTTGTCCTGATTATGCGCCTTATATTGAAAGTTTCGGCGGACTGCGCGATGGAAAAAAGGAGAAGGCAGAAAGAAAATTCGTGGACAGGGTGTATCTGTTAACTGGTCTTGGTTCTCATGGTTTCACGGGTGCACCTCTGGCGGGGGAAATCGTCGCCAGCCAGATTTCAGGCGATCCTCT
>JAGLRU010000090.1 GCA_023136145.1 Alphaproteobacteria bacterium | reverse complement strand
TAAACAACGCTAGCAAAAATCACACTTAATATTTGGTAATTCAGGACGTTGACGTAGATAATCTAAATTAGATATAGCTGCGTTCAATGATATTATACTTCTTGCTAAACTATAAAGGGCTACTCTTTCTTTTGACATGGTCAACATCATAAATGATTCGTAGAAAAGAGTCTTCGGTTATTATTAATGATTATGAAATTTAAAAATCATCTGTGGCTAGTTAAATATATTTCGCCCCTAAATTTTTGGTAGAGAAGTTTCTGTTTATAAAGTATCTATGTAAGGAAGTATTAGGGTTTTTCTTGCTTTTATGTTGATGTTATGTTAATCTTTTGTTAATTTTTAATGTAAGGAGATTTTATTGTGTCGGTCACTACCTTTAAAAAGGCACAGGCTGTTTCACAGTCTGAAAACAAGGCTCAGAAGCAGACGCAGGGTAAAATAGTGATTGCCGTTGATGGCCCATCTGCCAGCGGTAAGGGTACGTTGGCTCGGAAAATGGCGGAACGCTTGGGATACGCGTATTTGGATACTGGAGCATTATATCGCGCCGTTGCGCTGGCTACGCTCGAACTGGGCGGAGACCCTGCTAAATTCAAAGATGTCGAACCGGCACTGGAGATCGTAAAAAACAATCTAACGCCGGAATTGCTCGAAAATGAGGCTCTCCGTAGTTATGAAGTGTCGGAAGCAGCATCAAGAATCGCCGCGTTGCCGCAGGTACGAATCGGGTTACTTGAATATCAGCGCGATTTTGCTAGAAACCCTCCCGGAGACGTTGGGGGCGCGGTTCTGGATGGTCGCGACATAGGGACAATTGTTTGTCCTGATGCGGATGTCAAATTTTTCGTCACTGCTTCCGCCGAAGAACGCTCCCGTCGCCGTTTTGAGGAATTGAAAAACAGTCGCCCGAACTTAACGCAGGAAAAGGTGCTGGAAGATATTCAGCAAAGAGATCAACGGGATAGTAACCGTAAAGCGGCTCCGTCCATTGCCGCCGCTGATGCCTGTATTATTGATACGACGAAATTGACTTCCGATGAAGTTCTGGAAGAAGTCGTAAACCTCGTCCGTTCTAGATTTCTGACCGAAAGCGATATTAGCCCTTCAGAGGGTTAAGATGTGCTTTCATCATCTCGGTAATTTGAGTGGCAGAAAGATTCCCCCCGATGAGATTTATTCGTATTGGAAGGAAAAGCTTTAGTGCCCGGCGGTAGGCGGGAAGCAATGGGATTAGATCCCCGAACAAGTCGGGGGTAACACAATCGTGTCGTTGTTATTCCGACAGAGTGCGAAGCACGACGAGGGATATTTAACTTGGTGCAACGAACCAGATTCCTCGTTGTGTAGCCTGCTCCCGCGAATGCGGGGGAAGATCTGTCTTTTATTAAAAGAGTTTTCTCTTGCATTAAGAAAATAAAAATTACCAGAAAACTTAAAATACTCTAAAAAAAGGCCGTAAAAGGGAAAAATTTTTAAAATATCCAACTTCCAGTATTAAGTAGGGATTTCTTGGTTTATGATGCACTGCACTATGCCGTAATCACGAATTTCTGAAAAGGATCGGAAAATGAACCGCTCAGCGCACAAACAAAGCAGCACCGGTGAAAAACGTGTTCTTAAAAACGTTACTTTCGATGAACTGGAAATTGGTAATACCGCCAGCCTGACACGCACGCTATCCAAAAGAGATACTGAACTGTTCGCAGCGATGTCTGGTGATATGAATCCGGCGTATATGAATGAAGCATATGCGGCGGAAAATAGTACCTATCACGGTGTCATTGGTCATGGAATGTGGTCAGCTTCTTTAATCTCGACAGTTCTTGGAACATTACTGCCGGGGCCGGGTACGATCTATATGGGACAGAATGTTACCTTTAAAAAACCTGTGCGACTTGGTGATACTGTAACTGTCACCGTTACTGTTTTAGAGAAAAAAACAGTAGAGAAAAAATCTAGTAAGCCAGTTGTTGTTTTTAAATGTTCCTGCACTAATTCCAAAGGTGAGATCGTTGCGGAAGGCAAGGCAACCGTTCTTGCTCCAACCGAAAAAGTAAGCCTCCCATGGCCTGAAGCACCGGATGTCATCGTTCACAACCATATCCATAGCTATAGCATCATAGAAGCATGTCGTGATCTGAAGCCTATCAGAACAGCAGTCGTCCATCCTGTTTCAACCACGACTTTGGAAGCGGCTCTGAATGCGGCGCAAGACCGCCTAATTAATCCGATCCTGATTGGCCCTCGTGCTCGCATCCTGAAAGCTGCTGAAGAAGGTGGCATGCGTATATCCGGTCTGGACATTATTGATGTCGAGCATAGTGCTGCCGCAGCCGAAAAAGCAGTGGAACTTGCAGCACATGGAAGAGTAGATGCTATTATGAAAGGGTCTTTGCACACGGATGAACTAATGGCAGCCGTTGTTTCTTCTGCTGCGGGATTGCGCACAGCTCGACATATCTCCCATTCCTATCTTATGGAAGTGCCAACCTATCATAAACCACTTATTGTTACGGATGCTGCCATTAATATTATGCCTGATCTTGCCGCCAAGGCAGACATCTGCCAAAACGCGACTGACTTGTGGCGTGTTTTGTTTGGCATGGATAAGGAACCGAAAGTTGCTATTTTGGCGGCAGTTGAGACCGTTAATTCGAAAATGCAAGGTACACTGGATGCAGCGGCTTTGTGCAAAATGACGGATCGTGGTCAGATAACCGACTGTATAATGGATGGTCCTCTCGCTTTTGATACAACGATCAGCAAAAGCTCTTCTAAAGACAAGGGGATCATTTCAACCGTTGCCGGAGACACGGATATTCTGATTGTGCCAGATATTGAGGCTGGTAACATCCTTGCAAAGCAATTGATCTTCCTCGGTAATGCTGATGCAGCTGGAATTGTTCTGGGTGCCAGAGTTCCCATTATCCTGACCAGTCGCGCCGATGACTTGCGTACACGGCTATTGTCTTGTGCGTTGGCTGTTTTAATGGTTGAGGCGAAACGCACGAAAATGTTCAAATAGTCATTTTAAAGGGACTCCATATTTATAGAAATAAATTTTTACTATGTTATTGACCGCAGTCGGGAAAGTCCCTTTAATGTCTCAACTTCAATGTGGTTCCGTAGCTCAGTTGGTTAGAGCATCTGATTCTTAATCAGGGTGTCGTGGGTTCGAGTCCCACCGGAATCACCATTATTCCTTAACTGTTAGCTAGTTACTCCTGTAAAAATTCTTTGGTGAGAGCGACAGCTTCAGCTATTCCGACACGTTTTACCTCGACACCATCGGGAAAAGCAGTTGAGAGACGTGAAGGAAGGCCACCGTCCAGCATTACAAAAACACCTTTATCGTCAGAGCGGCGAATCAGACGACCATAAGCCTGTTTGAGTTTAAAGCGCGTCAACATATCGTCGTAACTTTTCCCAAAGTAGGTTCGACGCGCCTTATGCAGAAGAGTTGGTCTCGGCCACGGTACACGGTCATAGACAACGAGGCGCAGCGAGCGTCCCGGAACATCAATGCCATCGCGCGTGGCATCAGTGCCGAGCAGACAGGCGTTTTCCTCTTCTCTGAAAATATCAATCAGGGTCGAAGCATCCAGTTGATCGATGTGCTGAGCATAGAGGGAAATACTGTTACTTTCTATCGGGAGCAGGAGCTTTTCATGAATTGCCTTCAGCCTTTGCACCGCAGTAAAAATACCAAGCGCACCGCCACCGGATGCTAGGAACAGTTCGCGGAAGGCTGCGGCTACTTCGTTTATGTTACCTTTTTTAACGTCCTTCACTACCAGCACGCGCGTTTTGTTTTTATAGTCAAAAGGAGAGGAGACATGAAAAAGTTTCGGAGCATCGGACAAATTCTTTACGCCAGTTCGAGCCAAAGCACACGTCCAGCCTTCCGAATCGTCTTCATAAATATCGCGTAATGTAGCCGCCGTTACCGCAATACC
>JAGLRU010000009.1 GCA_023136145.1 Alphaproteobacteria bacterium | reverse complement strand
AGTCATGGAAAGAATGTACTTTGTCTGAAACGCCTTTTACGGGTAATTTAAAGCTGGAAGGTTTAAGAGGGTATGCAATCGGTGCGCCGCTTGAATTTCGCCAGCCGGAAGCAGGTGCATTTACGCTTTTGGCAGTGACGCGGGAGGTTTCTTTATGACAGGTATTGTCAATATGTTTTCAAGCTTTGCGGCTCCTGCTGCGTCTACGGCGCAATCGGCAGAAGGGCTTACTTCGCTTTCCAGTAAGTTGAATCTCGGGTCTATGGCTCTTGATCTATTTGCAGGCGGTGCGCAGGCTTACGGTATCAGACAGGAAGCAAAACAGGCGGCATCCGCACTTGAATTCCAGTCAAAGGATGTTCTTTTACAGGCAAAGCAGGAAGAAATCAAAGGTCAACAGACAAGCAACCAGATTATGGATGCTATGCTTCAGACGATTGCCGGACAGCGTGCGGGCTTTGCGGCTGCCGGAATGGATATCGGTTTCGGAACGCCGGTCAGTCTTGAGGCTTCAACGCGGAAACTGGCTGAACGCAAGACCGGTGTTACAAAAGGTGATGCTTTGATGATGGCCGTAACACGCAGAAAACAATCAGCCGCCATTCTGGAAGAGCGGGCGAATGTACTTTCGACAGGGGAATATTCAGCAACGGCGGCTCTGGCTGAAGGCGGTATCAGAGCTTATGACACTTACGCTGAAATGGTACGAAGGAAGGTAGCCCGTGGCGAGTAGAACCGGACAAGCACAGCCGATACCCAGACTTGACCGTAGCACAGGCGTATCGGCTGATATAGGACAGGTTAGATATGCAACAACGGCTCCGGGCGGTATAGGGGCTTTAGCAGCTCCTGCAGGTGCGTTGTCAGGGACGCTTCGCCAGCTTATTGATAGCATCGAAGACAGACGGGATTTATATGCGGCTGATGAGGCTGCGCGCGCCGGTGCTATAGCAGGGGCAAAGCCTGAGCTTCCTCCTAAAATGGATCCGGCAACAATTCCAGGCAGGGCGTTTAATCAGGCTGCAAGAGATACGGTTATCACACGGTGGGAACTGGAAGGCCTGCAAGCTCTTGGACAGCATGAAGATGCCCATATGGCTGATCCTGTCGGTTTTGCGGCGGTATCAAATAAATATCTTGATGGTCTTTCTGTCGGTATGCAGGATTATGATCCTGAACTTGCATCCAGATATACGGCGAATTTTAAGCTTCAGCAGCAAAATATTTTACAGCGCATCGATGCCAGACATACGGCGGTTGTGCGTGACGGGCAGATAGAAAGTGCTTTAACGCTTCAGTCAAAGCTGGATCAGGATCAGGCTGCTCTTGCAGCATCGATGTTTTCCGGCGGCGATACGAATGTTGCAAATATCCTAACGCAAATGACTTCTAATGCAGCACGGCAGGTTGATGTGATGCACTCTTTCGGTGCAGACGGTAAGCCTCTTTTTACGGCTCAACAGCGTGTTTCAGCATCACTCGGCGCGGAAGAAATCGTTTCATCCCGTATAGGCACTGCATGGCTAAACAGTCAGGAAGATAAAATTGCAGCACTGGAAGCGTGGCGTTCAGGTGAGGCATCGGCTGTTATATCTGATGAAACAGGACAGGCGCGGGAAATCAGCTTGAAAGACCTTCTTAGCCCCGCCGGATATGCGGCTGCAGAAAAAGAATTTGTTACCGGTCTTAAAAGTGATCTTGCTTTGCAGTCTCAGATTAATACACAGCAGGACAGGGAGTTCACCCGCTCCAGTGACGTTTTATATGCGGATTTTGCTGTTGTAGCGCAAACAGGGAACTTGACCGTAAGTATGGTTGAGGCTTCAAAAGGATTCCTTGAGCCTGAACGTTTTGCGTCTCTTAGTGCATTGGCGCGACAAGGCGGAGCTTCGGTAAGTGACGGCAGAATACATGATGATTTGATTATAGCATCCGCTTCCGGAGAGAATATTAATGACCGGTTGTTATTTGCCTTTAAAACCAACTCATTAACGAAGGAAGATTTCCTGTCTCTTGATGCCCGTAATACCGTTAATATGCGTGCCGGAATAAAAACTCCGGTATCGATAGGGCGTGATGCCGTATCTCAAGGTCTTGGCGGATTAGCAAGTATCGTGGGTACTGTAGCGGCGTTTTCTATCGGTCAGGCACAAAAAGAATATGAAATATCTATTGATAGGTTTAATGAAAAAGAAGGGCGGTTACCTGATGTTTCTGAAACAGTTGATATCGCTGATAAGATTATAGCCAGATATTCAGCTTTTAGTGTAGATACTACTCTTTTGGCATTGCCTCTGGCGATATCCGTATCATATGCTGAAAAGCTTTCACCCAGTTTTGGTTCCCAGCAATATGATGAGAAAATTACAAGCTTTACGCAAGAAACTTTGAAAAAGTATAATGGCAATATTGATGCGTTAAAAGATGATCCGGAGTTTCTTTCGGAAATAAGGTTGTTGAAAAAATATTCCACGCTTCATAAAGTAAAGGAGAGCCGCAATGCCGGAACTGCAAGATAGCGTACAGGAAACATCTGAATTTAATACAACTTTCAGGGGGAATTATGATGCTGCTGAAAGTCAAAGCTTGGTTGAATATGCTTTGTCTGTTTCAGAGCAGACCGGCGGCTCTCTTCCTGCTCCTGAAGAACAGGACGGTGAAGATGATGAACAGGACTGGCTTAAAAGCGCAGGGCTTTCTTTGGGGCGTGATGTAAGTCTTGGCGTTATGCAGGCTCCGCGTTCAATCGCCAGAGGCGGTATTGCAGGTATTAACAGCATGATTGGTTTTGTTGATGAGGCGATAGATTTTTTACCTACAATCAGCATTTTGGATAAAGAAGGTAAAAGAGATTTTATTCCGGGCGTTATGTCTGGAAGCGAATTTGAAAGAAGGATGAATCTGAAAAGGGCACAGGAAGGAAAAGAGGCTCTTCCTGATTTCCCACAGATTCCGATACCCGGTAAACCGGCGATAGAGACGGTAACAGGCAGTGGTCTTGAGGTGATCAGTCAGTTTGCTGTCGGCTTTAAAGGTGTTGATAAACTGGCAAAGTCAGGTTTTTTAGGAAAACAGGTAGGCGACTGGATACAAGGAAAAGGTATTTTGCCGGAAGCTGTAAAGGGTGCGCTTGGTGAGCTTCTGGCATTCGATCAGCATGAAGAGCGTTTGGCTAATGTTCTTCATGAAATTCCTTTTTTAAAAGGCTCGGTTACAGAATTTTTACGGGCAAAGCCGGAAGATACCTTTGCCGAAGGTAAGTTTAAACAGGCTGTCGAAGGATTTGGTCTTGGTATTGCAGGCGGTGCGCTTGTCAAGGGTGTTGTTTTATTGAAAAAGGGACTTGCTGCATCTGGAGGAAAGGCGGCTCCTGATGCGGCAGAAGCTGCGGCTGAAGCTGCTGCAAAAAAGGCTGCTCCAGAACCCGGAGTTAGTGGAGAACACTTCAATTTTCTGGGCGATGTTGACGGGGAATCTCTTATCCGAAAAGAGCAAAAGCTGGAAGAGGCTGCGGCGGAAGTACAGGCGGCGTTCGGTAAGCCGAAACAGATACCGTCAAAGCCGTCACCATCTATTGATGATTATGAAATAAACTTTTCTCGCATTGATGCGCCTGAAGATATCAAACAATTGATGGATGAAATGGTCAATAGACCGGAGCTTAAAATCGGTATCGATGCTGCGCGGCGTGGAAAAAAGAGCCATGCGGAAACAATTGCCGAGGCTGCCGATATTGACGGTTTTGAAAGTTTAATGCAGCGGCGCACCGGAGAGGCGTATAATGCGGAATATATCGTTGCCGGACGGAAAATTTATTATGATACGACAGCAAAATTGATTGAAGCTGCAAAACGTGCGCAAGATCCGAATGCCGGCGCTGTAGATCAGTTTAATTTCCGGAAAATGCTTGCAACACATCATGCGGTACAAAAGGAATTTATGGGCATCCGTGCGGAGGCAGGGCGCGCGCTACAGGCATGGAGAATACCTGTAGGTGGTAGCGCACCTCAAAATTTACGCGAGCTTGAAGGTATTCTAAGCCATCACGGCGGTAGCGGTGCCAGTCAGGAACTTGCTCAAAAGCTTGTAGCTTACGGTGACCATCTTAATGATGCACAGATTAATGGGATTGTGCAAAAAGGAGCAACCGCCCGTACTGTCGAGGCTCTGTCTGAAGCGTGGACTCTTGGTTTGCTTACCAATCCTACAACGCATGTTGTAAATCTGGCTTCCAATGTTATGACTTCATTTATGCTTGCAGGCGAACGTTTTGTTATGGCTGCTATTCCCGGAAGCGGTGTATCTGTGCGCGAAGGTGTATCGTTTTTTCACGGGATGATGCAAAGCCAGAAGCTTGCTATTAAAAATATGACAACGGCTTTTCGTACCGGAGAAACAGGCTTCGGTGTAGGTAAGCTTGAATTACCGCGTGTTCGTGCAACATCACGGGAAATCCTTGATCCCGAAGGAAAAGCCGGATATTTCAGTCAGGCACTTGACGGCTGGGGATCTGTTCTTTCAAAATATGCAGGCGGTGCTTTGGTTGCTGCGGATGAATACAGCAAGACAGTTTTATATCAAGGACAAATGTATGCTCTTGCAACGCGGCAGGGAATTGAACAGGGTCTTTCCGGAAAAGATTTAAGTAAGTTTATAGGTGATACGCTTCAGGAAGTTCCGGAAGCTATACGTCATGATGCTGCAGATTTTGCCAGTTACGGAACGTTTACAAAAGAACTCGGCAAAGGCGGGCAGTATGTACAGAGCTTGATTGCGCTGCATCCTGAGATGCGTTTTGTTGCGCCGTTTGTCAGGACTCCTGCAAATATCTTTAAATTTTCTGCAGAACGTACGCCTTTGGCTTTTCTGGCAAGAGGAATACGGGATGATATAGCAGCGGGCGGAGTGCGCAAGGCGACTGCTTTATCCCGCGTTGCTATGGGAACATCTGTTATGGCTATTGCATCGGATATGGCATTGCAGGGGAATATTTCAGGAAGCGGTCCTTCTGATCCGAAAACAAGGGCACAATTACGGGATACAACAGGCTGGAAGCCTTATAGTATAAAAATAAACGGTGAGTGGTATAGTTATTCCCGTTTTGAGCCTATGGCAACATTGATGGGTTTTTCTGCCGATATTGCTGAAATTGTATCTAATTATGAAGCTTATGATGTTTCAGAACAAAGTCAGGTTGATAATCTTGTTGC
>JAGLRU010000089.1 GCA_023136145.1 Alphaproteobacteria bacterium | reverse complement strand
AGACAGTTCGGTCCCTATCTACCGTGGGTGTTGGAATATTGAGAGGATCGGTCCCTAGTACGAGAGGACCGGGATTGACGTACCTCTGGTAGACCAGTTGTCGTGCCAACGGCACAGCTGGGTAGCTAAGTACGGAAAAGATAAACGCTGAAAGCATCTAAGCGTGAAACTTACCTCAAAACAAGTATTCCCTGAGAGTCGTCGTAGACTACGACGTTGATAGGCCAGATGTGTAAGGGCAGTAATGTCTTGAGCTTACTGGTACTAATAACTCGAAAGGCTTGAATCTGCGCGCATGCTTGCATGCGATGCATGAATTGCGCGCAGTAGTAAGGCCACACTTGATGAGAACAAGCATATCAAGTTGGTATTTCTTGAAAATACGGTTGTTGTAAAATTTTCAGCGAATTCGCTATCTTAAGTCGGAAGCTCAAGCAGACGGCCAAGATAGTAGGATTCAGGAGCGGACTTGGATGACCTGGTGGTCATAGAGAGGATGAAACACCCGATCCCATTCCGAACTCGGTCGTGAAAAGCCCCATCGCTGATGGTACTGTGTCTTAAGGCCCGGGAGAGTAAGACGCTGCCAGGTCTTCTAAGTCCGCTTTGTTGAAGATTTTTTTATTGTAAACCTATTCACTATGTTCAAGTTTGATTGAAACAAAAAACCGGGGGCAACTCCGGTTTTTTGTTATTTGTGCATGAAGACATTCAGACTGCAATGTGCTATATTCGCTCGATTTTATTACAACGTCCTCGTAGCTCAGCTGGATAGAGCACTAGTTTCCTAAACTGGGGGTCACGTGTTCAAATCACGTCGAGGACACCATTTTTTTAGCGAAACATTTTTAGTCAGGTTAGTTTCCACACCTGATTCATTCGTGTAATTTTTAGCTGTTGGTATCCCGCGCTTTTCAATTCGGATGGCAGATCCGCTTTCCAATCGTGGGGGGAATTTTCGAGGATCAGGAGTTTGGGGTAAAGGCTGTTGTGCGCTTTTTCGAAGAATGGGATTAGTGCTTTATCTTCCGCGCCTTCAATGTCGATTTTGAGTGCGTCGATTCTTGGTAATCTATGCTTTTCCACAAGGGACAGTAGCTTATAGCATTGCACGCTGATTTTTCGGGCAGATCGGGTTGCCACGAGACTGCTGCCTCCGAGGTTTCTGTCATCGAGGGTTAGGTCAAAAACGCCCTCGCTGTCGGAAACGCAAGATTGTTCTGTTACGATCCTTTCGCTGAAGCTATTGAGTGCAGCGTTGAAGTTCAGTCTTTCCATCATGATCGGATTTGGCTCGATGGAGAGTACCTTTCCGGTGTTTCCTACCAGCATCGCTGCTGTTATGGAATAAATCCCGGCGTTAGCGCCGACATCAACAAAAATATCACCAGAATGCAGCATTTCTTTCAGGAAGCTGCGTTCATAACTGTCGAAGAACTGTGGCATAAATAAGAATTTTCGTTCCGATACGTTGTCCTGTGTATAGATGCGTAGTTTCAAATCATCGACTGTTGCATCAATGATTGGTGGCTTGCTAAACATTACAGCTTTACGCAACAGTAACGCTATTCGTCGTCCAATCCAGCTTACCGGAACAATTTGTGCTCGGTGAAGCAGTTTATTTTGATATCCTTTAAGTGCGTATATGCCGAAGGCTTTTTGTGTGTCATTTATCATTGATTATATCCGTAGTAGGAAACATGTATTTTTTCTTTCGGTACTTGAACATTTTTTGGCAGAAGAATCCAGAAGCGTCCTTTACTTTTCATCAGCCCTGCTTTGTGCGCTGCTTTATTTCCAGACCCCCAGAAAAAGTCACCACGCACCGCACCGATGATCGCGCCTCCTGTATCTTGAGCGATCATTAGCTGTTGCAAATGATTTTTTCCGTCTGGCTCCTCGGCATCCAGCCATATAGGAACGCCATAAGGAATTTTCTTCCGGTCAACAGCCATACTGCGGAGAGGAGTTAGAGGTATACCTTCCGCGCCAATTGTTCCATCGCCTTTTTCCAGCTTGCGAAAGAAAATATAGGATGTATTTAGGTTCATCACGTCGGCGGCCTTGTTTGGGTTTTTTTCTAGCCAGTCGCGGATGGATTGCATGGAGACATTTCCTTTTTTCAAAGCACCTTGCTGCACCATTTCACGGCCTATCGCTGTGTAGGGATGTCCGTTTTGGGCGGCATAGCCGATGCGCATAGTCTGACCATTGTCCATTTGTATCTGACCGGAACCTTGAATGTGCAGGAAAAAGGCATCGACCGCGCTATCGACCCATACTATCTCTGCGTGCTTTTGATTTAGGATGCCTTTTTCAATTTCGGCGCGTTTGTAATATGGGATAAATTTTTTCTTTTCGACACGACCCATAATGGCTTCCCCTTTAAGTTCTGGTCTGAAATCTCCCAGATTTACTGAAATTAAATCAGTTGGGCGTTTGTAAAGAGGAATCAGGAAGGGCTTATGCTTTTTGAAAGATCCGCGCAGGATTGGTTCGTAATATCCGGTGAACAGACCGTTCCGCCCTTTTAAACCCCAGACTTCGTAAGGCGTAAAGTGATTTTCAAAAAATTGTCGTGCCTTTGCATTTGTTGGCGGTTGAACATTGGTCAGTTTTTTACATACATCCTGCCATGCGGCGGCAGTTCCTGCAAATCCGCCGATGCCGAAATTGCTGTTGGAATCTTTTTTGCTGATACGAGCGCAGGATTTTTGCAGCGGGATGAGAGCCTGTTTTTGGTTATCAGTATTCCAGCCCGGCAAGCGGCGAAAAGAGCTTTCTTTCAGGGTGAGGCGATCATCTGCTTTTTTCGGTGTTTTCCATGAAATACTGATGCAGCCGACCATAAGCAAGCAGACGGTCATCGCCGCAATGATTCGTGGAAGGCTCATTATTCCCCTGCTGTTCGGGTCTCGATAAGAATCCAGTTGGGATCAGAAGACCGGATGTCGCGGGTGAATGTCCAGATATCCTTGACGCTGGAAATGTTGTCGGCATCGTCTTTGTCGTCAAAGGTTGTTGTATGTTCAACATCATAATCGACGGTGATATAGGCCATTGTTCCGCCCTGATGCGCTTCGACGATGCGTGCATCCTTGATGCGACTTTTATCAGTTTTCAGGAGAGACCCTTGTTCTTCCCGCGCATTGATGCCTGCTTCGAAATCGGCATAAAGCTTCGGACTTAACAGAAATTTCAGGCTGTCGCGGTCGCCTGCGCTATAAGCCACCACAATCGTTTCGAAAGCGTATCTGGCACCAGACATGAAATTTTCTAGTTCAAAGGCAGGGTCGGCGGCGGAGATTTCTTTAAGTCCCGATTCAATCCGTCCTTCTTTGTTTGCTTCCGCGTCGATCATTTGCACAAAGCCATTTGTCTGCTGGAGCGGTTTTTGTATGATAGGGGGTTCCGTCGGCAAAGGTGCTCGAAGCGCACTCGGCGGTGTTTCAGTAGCGGTGAAGGGGTTAGGGCGCGAACGTTCGTCTCCGTGTCGCGTTCCCAGAACAGAATTCAGGCGGTAAATTAAGAATCCTGCAATAATACCAAAAATAAGAATATCCAGATACACTATAAATTCCTTCTCTTGTTAAAAGCTTAATGTAAGTCAATTCTATGCTAATAACTTCAATACTTCTACCAGATGGTTAGAATTAAAAAATAAACTTAACCATACCTCAATATGGAGTTGTTCTAAAATGTTTTTTCTTTTGTTGGTTGTATTGCCTTTGCTGGAAATCGCTGGCTTTATTGTTATCGGTGGGAAAATCGGCGTGGGTTTGTCCTTGTTGTGGGTAATTTGTTCGGCAATTGTAGGGTTTTCTCTTCTGGCTACGATGGGTAAGAAAACTTTGCAGAAAGCCAAAAAATCCGTCGATGCAGACGTTTATCCCTTTGAGGAAATGTTTGACGGAATTTGTATTTTAATCGGTGCTTTGTTGCTAATTTTCCCAGGATTTATCGGAGATTTTTTAGCACTGCCATTGCTTATAACACCTGTGCGACAGGGACTTTTTAAGTTTCTTAAGTCGCAGCATAAAGAGATACTGGATAAATTCAGCAAGAACGCAAAGGGTGCTACTTCTTGGTACTATTATGAAGAGCGTAGGGGCGGAACATCAAAAACGATAGAAGGGGATTTCAAGCGTGTTGATGATGAAAACGAGACATCATAATTTTAAATAATCAACCACAGGTTTTTTCAGAAAGGTTATACTGATAAAAGTCAGTATGACAATATAAATATCGGCAACGGATATGATGTTTTGCTGAAATATTTTGTGTTTGATTAGTTCAATAAGAAAGCAGTAGACTTTGTGGAATAAAATTTCAGGCATTGGCATAATAGCATTAGTTTTCGCAGGTCAGAGCAAGATTCAGGTGATTCTATCCAGATTCAAGTGATTCTCTATAGGCCACCTCTAAAAATCCCAGATTTCTCGATTTCGCTCAGGATGGCAACAACAGGGTTGCGTTCCCTCCGATAACACACCTCGTCACCCCCGACTTGTTCGGGGATCCAAAAGCGCGTCCGTGCGTCTTAAATGAGTCTACAATGAAACTACTTTGTCTCAATCTTCTCGGAAGTTGACAACATTATTTATCGAGTACACCATGTTAACAAAGCTACTGCAAAGCGTATCAGATTTTTTACTTTCTTTTGCTACTAAAGGAATCCTTATGAATATTCAAAAAGACAATGTTCTACATAGTAGAAATGGCAAGTTTGAGCACGACACTTCTCAGGTTTCCGATGTTGCTCGAATACTGGGAAATGCTCAGGTAGCAGCACCTGCCAATGGTTTGGTGATACACTTTCATGGTGGATTAGTTAGCCAGAAATCAGCTCGAGGCATTGCAGCTAATCTGGCTCCTAAGTATGCGGAAGCGGAATCTTATCCACTATTCTTTGTTTGGGAAGCAGGGCTTATCGAGAGCTTGAAGAATAATTTTTTGGATATTTTAGAGGACCCCGCGTTTCGGGAACTAGTAAAAAAGGTCTCTGAATGGGCATTGAAAAAACTTGGTGGGCAGGTTGGTCTTAAAGGTAGTCAAGGGCAAATGATTAATGAGACTCAACTGCGTAAAGATTTCGATTTGTGGTTTAACGGAGATTCCAAAGAGCCGCCAGTCACTAACGAAGGTAAAGTTGCTTCAATGCCTGTTATGAAGAGTGCAGCGGGTCTGAACGAAGATGATCTGGCTGACGAAATTGAAGCAGGGTTGGATGGCGATCCTGACTTTCAGAATGCGATTCAGAAACTTTACAATGCCCTTTCAAGTGATGCCGCCGTTACTAAGAGTACTGGAACGCAGGCAAAAGCGAATATCGTGTTGGTCGAAAATCAGGCACTCAAAGAGATGTTTCCTGATACAACGGCAACGACGCGGGGCGTACTTTCATGGATTTTCGTCGCTAAGTTTATCGCCAAAGCTGTCATTAAGGTTGTTAAGCGTTATTCAAAGGAACGTGCTCACGGTATGTACTGTACGATTGTTGAAGAGGTATTGCGTGCTGCCTACTTGGATAAAGCCGGAGCCACCATCTGGAATCAAATGAAAAAGGATACGGCAGATAGTTTTGGTACAGATGCTCAGTGTTGTGGAACCGCAGTAGCTAAAGAACTTGGAAAGCTCAACGCAGACAAAAAGTCCTTCACGAAAATTACTCTTATCGGTCATAGCACTGGTGCTGTTTATATTTGCCACTTTCTTGATGCCATTGCGAAGGAGGCTCCTGAGCTTAAGTTTGATATTATTTTTCTGGCACCTGCGGTGCGTTACGATCTTTTTGCAAAAGCATTGGAATCCCACAGTGATCAGATTGGTAAATTCAGGATGTTTTGCATGAGCGAGAGTCTTGAGTCAGATGATAATCTTGTGCCGATTTTATATACGCGCTCCTTGCTGTATTTTGTTTCTGGTGTGCTTGAAGGGCATACTGATGAGGAAAATAAATGGAAAGGCGATATTGATGAGCCAATCGTGGGAATGCAGCGTTATATAAATGACAAGAGTGTATTTAATGCGAATGATTTCCCGGAGGTTGAACAAGTAAGGAATTTTTTGCAAAAAACTCCTGATTCGGCAGTCTGGTCGGAATCTTCGGCTGGTGACGGCCTTAATAGCATGTCAAGAAAGCATGGTGACTTCGATAACGATGAAGCTACCGTTAAGAGTGTAGTCTGGATGATTGGGCATTAATTCGATTATGGTGGACAACTATGCAATTCTTGTGGGTATTGGGAAGTACTCTGATGCATCCACTTTTCCGGAGTTGTCGGGGCCAGACAACGACGTAGATATTATGAAAGAATGGCTAATTTCTGCCGAGGGAGGTAGTGTTAATCCAGACAATATCACAACTCTTCTCAGTCCTAAAGTTATTGAGCCCGGGACAGACCCGGACAGTGTTCCGCCAATTACTGAGGATTTCAAGAGGGCGTTCAAGAGTCTGGTATACGATAAAAAAAGTGGTTTTATTGTTCGCCCCGAAAGTCGTCTTTATCTGTATTTTTCTGGTCATGGGTTTTGCGAGAAGAAAAGTCTCACTCCTCAAGCCACTTTATATGCAGCCAATGCCACGCGTGAATTTCCAGAGAATATTTTCGGCAGTTACTATGCTTTGCTTGCGCGTGACAAAGCATTGTTTTCCGAGATTGTGCTAGTCATGGATTGTTGTCGGGATACGGCGGTCAATCGTCCAATGGATGTTCC
>JAGLRU010000088.1 GCA_023136145.1 Alphaproteobacteria bacterium | reverse complement strand
CAATACGTGTCTGTTGAGTTGAGTACAGCAATGAAAAGTTCTTTCCATGTGCATCATTGTTACCAACCAGCACATTGAAAATCACAGCATCCAGCAAGCGTTGCAAGTCTATCACAGGCATTGATGAAACGGCTCGGAGTAATGAGAATGATTGCTGGAGAGTTACGCCTCCTTCTGACTGATATTTCATGCCGGAAGCAATACCAAGCGCCTGACAGAAATCTTCCTGATGGATACACTGTATATTACCTGCTTCATCATAAATACGATCATAGCGTTCAACCAATAAATACTCTATGTCTGCGACATGATGCGTGCTAACCGCAGCAACGGGTAAATTCACGGCAGCAGCAAGTTTCATACAAAACTCTTCATTATATACCGTGCCGGAAAAACGCTCGATGACCGGTTTTAAAATATGTGTGCTGGGTGCGCCGCCAAGCGGAATGGAAATAACACCATCTTTTACATGTACGGCGATTTTATCCTGTGCTCCTGCCAACGAAAGGCGAATGCCCTCCTCACCTGCCATCAACGGTCTGCGCGGTAGAATTTCTAAAACGTTTGCTAGTTCCTTGTCATTTAAATGCCGATAATCATAGCGTTGCTGTGGCGGGGTTTCATCTTCAAGCAAAAATGTGATTGCTCCTGCACATTCACCGCCAATTTGTTCCAGCATAGCAAAATCATTATGAGCGCTGATGCCAAGATTTTGCGCAATTATTTCCCGCTTGCTTTCTTCAGGAAGAATTCCACCAAAAAAACCGCGGCATTCATTGCGTGTGAACCGCTCTTCCCGCAAAGGCAAAGAATGAGAAAGAGCCATAGCATTGTCACTGTTCAGCCAAGTTTCTGCATAGCTAAACAACATTTGACCATGATTATCTTGAATCAGTTTGCCAACTTTTTGTTGATGTAGGTAAACATCGAGAATGCGTGTCATTGTCTTATCCTACTCCTGATCCGTCTCCGAATCCTGCGTTTGAACAATGGCAGGTGAGCTAATATCAAGCTTAACGCCAAGCGTATGCATCACAGTAAGCACTTTACCGATCTGGCAAGTTGGTTTACCTTTCTCTAAATCAATGATAAAGCGCAGGCCTGTGCCTGATGTCAGCGCAAGGTCTTTTTGCGTAACACCAAGTTGTTTGCGGGTATTCTTGATTATCTTTCCAATATGTTCAGTTGTGTGGCGCATAATGTTTTCCTTGTTCCCGTTCAGTAACATTACTACAAAATTTCACCATATTCAAGATAATATTACTGATCGGGAATATTTATGGACATTTCTACGGAATAATAGAAAATATTACCGAACGGGAACAGGGGTGGTCTTGTTTTGTTGGACAGTTTCCCTAGTTCTTGCCTAATCTCAGCATAAAATCAACATTTACGCTTTAAAAAGCGCTTAACTAACTATTATAGCCCTTCCAAATAATAATCCG
>JAGLRU010000087.1 GCA_023136145.1 Alphaproteobacteria bacterium | reverse complement strand
AAAAAACGTCGTGAAAAAGAATTTTTAGTTCTTACTGAAGAAGAGGTTGTTTGTATAGAAAAAATCATTATGGACGCTTATAAGGATTATGATAGTTCTGGATTTTTAGGGCAAATTTGATGATAAGAAATTACATTAAGAGTAGATATAGAGGTGGTTCCAGAAATTCGGACAGAGTGTTAAGCTACTTTTTATGACCAGAGGAGTGTCATTAATATGAGTAGAACGAGAAAGAACCACCCTGCCGGATTTAAGGCGAAAGTAGCATTATCAGCTTTGCGAGAGGACGCACCGGTATCAGAACTAGCGTTAAAATACGGCGTTCACGCAACTGTAATACATCGCTGGAAGAAGGAGGCTATAGCCTCGATGGAGGCTGGCTTTTCCGGCAAGCTTGAGAAAGTCGATGGCGATCATAAGGCCGAGATCAGGGAACTTCATGCCAAGATCGGTCAACAAAGTGTGGAACTGGATTTTTTAGAACGTGCCTCCAGCCGATTGGGATTAGGAGGCGTCAAGAAATGGTAGAGCCATCAAACGATAATTTGAGCATTACGGATCAGTGCCGTTTGCTTTCTATTAGCCGGTCCGGCTGGTATTATGATCCTAAAGGTGAGTCTCCTTTAAATCTGAAACTGATGCGCTTGATTGATGAACAGTTTCTGTCCACGCCTTATTACGGCAGTCGCCAGATGGCACGGCATTTACGCAGACAGGGATATTGCGTAGGCCGTAATCGTATACGGCGGCTTATGCGGTTAATGGGTATTGAGGCTATTTATCAAAAGCCGCGCACCTCTGACCCACACCCGGATCACAAGATTTACCCCTATCTTTTGCGCAACCTTGATGTGACAAAAGCTAATCAGGTTTGGTGCACGGATATTACTTATATTCCGATCAAGCGGGGCTTTCTGTATCTGGCGGCGATCATGGACTGGCACAGCCGCAAAGTACTTTCATGGCGGCTTTCAAACAGTATGGATACGCATTTTTGTATTGAGGCATTAGAGGAGGCTCTGGCTTTGCACGGCAGTCCGGAGATTTTTAACACCGATCAAGGCAGCCAGTTTACAAGCTTTGATTTTACAAATGTTCTGAAAGAAAACGGGATTAAAATCTCAATGGACGGCAAAGGAAGATGGATGGATAATGTGTTTATTGAGCGTCTCTGGCGAAGCCTGAAATATGAATGTGTTTATCTGAACGCTTTTGAAACCGGACTTCAAGCTAGAAAGGAAATTGGCGCATGGATGAACCATTACAACCGGACGCGCCCCCATTCGACGCATCATGGACAAACTCCGAATGAGGTTTATAATAAAGCTCGAATTTATGAGGGGCATGCCCCTCATAAATGGAAGAAATCGGCATAACATCAACCAACAAAAGTAGCTTAACTTTACCGCAAAACTGTCCAACAAACCAAGACCACCTCT
>JAGLRU010000086.1 GCA_023136145.1 Alphaproteobacteria bacterium | reverse complement strand
TCCGCCCATAAGTGCCCGAAGACCGGAGATACTCCAGCGATTCCTAACAGCGTCCAGATACTGATAAAGATCGGCGCAGTGCGATGATCAAGCTTCACACTGCAAACCTTTAATGTCAGCAGATGGCCGATGGTCAATAGAAAAAGAAGTATCAATAAAAGATGCGCCGCCGTCATGTCTGGTTAAAAACCTTCCCGACTGCAAGCTCCACGTCACTGAATTCCGTTTCAATGATATGGTGCGCTCCGGCATCAACTAAATGCTCTTTCAAATATGTGCCCCATGTAACACCAATAGCACTAGTTCCAGCAGACAGCCCCATCTGGATGTCCATTGTAGTATCGCCGACCATCACCGTTTCTTCCGGCGCAAACTTCAGTTCCTTCATCACGCTTTGCAGCATATCTGGAGCTGGTTTTCCGCGCAAACAAAGGCGTGTGATGTCATCGTAGTTGCGTTGGGTGGAAAAAAATCTGTCCAACTTGTAAAGCTCCATCAGATGCAGCAAAGGCTTCTCCGGTTTCGATGTTACAATCGCCAGCGTATGACCAGCATCTTTCAGGCGGGCGAAGGTCTCTTCCGCGCCCGTGAAAAGCTGAGGAATATACTGCGGATCACCAGACATGAAAAGATCATTAGTCATATCGAATGACGCGAAAAGATGCTTCTCCTGCTCCTCCCGCGAAACTCCCCAACCAAAATCGTGTTCAAGCGGAGATCCGTAATAACGTGCGATGGTCGTAAAACACGGCGATGGCAACCCCTCATCGTTGGAATATTTTAGTATAACCTTTTTGAAAAGATCGTAGGTGTCGAGAAAAGTGCCGTCAACGTCAAATACAATCAATCTGGACATTTTTCTTATGCCTTCCTGTAAACAAAAATGCGCGTCTTCCACAACCCATCAAGATCAATCGTCTTTTCCGGCTCCCAATCGGGAATAAAAAACGTACTGCTAATAATAACGGCTCCTGATGGTAGCTCTCTCTCAAATTTTTCTTTTAGTTTACTCATCAGCGGATTTGAAAGATAACACAACACAACGGAAGCATCCTTGAAGGATATATCGAAAAAATTCTGCCGTATAAAAAATAAATTCGGCAGAAAAATCTGGCGAATGCGTGCGATCATAAATGGAAAAATAGAATATTCAACTCCAACCACCTTACACTGTGGAAAAGCTCTCGCCGCCGAAAAAGAGACTGTACCACCACCAGCTCCAAGTTCAACAATCTTTCCTACCGTCTTAGCATGAATCTGCGCCAGCATAGCTCTCTTAACACCAGGCATTGTCGGCATCGGAGAAACGCCAAGCTTCTGTTGAAAAGATTCATTGGCAAGAACGACAACGACAACCAACAGAATTAATAATGAAAAAAATGTTTCCAATCAGTTTTTATCCAACTTCGCCTTAAGCAGACCGTTTACTATGCCCGGATTAGCTTTGCCACCGGATTTTTTCATGACTTGCCCGACAAAGAAACCGAACAACTTATCCTTGCCGGATTTATATTCGGTGATTTTATCCGAGTTTTCTTTTAAAACTTCATCGACAACTTTCTCAATTGCTCCGGTGTCAGTCACCTGCTTCAAACCTTTAGCTTCGACGATCTCCGCAGCATCCTTGCCCGTCGCAAACATCTCTGCGAATACATCCTTGGCGATACGACCGGAAATCGTATTGTCTGAAATAAGCGCGATCAATCCACCAAGTTGTTCTGCCGAAACCGTACTTTGCTTTAAATCTTTCTCAACCTTGTTCAGAGCACCAAGAAGCTCCGTTAGCAACCAATTAGCAGTCAGTTTTGCATCGCGGCCTTTAACTGCAATTTCAAAATAATCGGCGCGTGCTCTTTCACTGATAAGCGTAGAAGCATCCGCAACCGAAAGACCGTAGTCCTTCATAAAACGATGTTTCCGCGCATCCGGCAGTTCGGGCAAGGTCTTTCTGATGTTATCTATAAAATCCTGTTCAAGCTTTAGCGGCAGCAGATCAGGATCGGGGAAATAGCGATAGTCGTGCGCTTCTTCCTTTGATCTCATAGTGCGAGTGGTGCCGGTTTTGGTATCGAACAACCGCGTTTCCTGCGCGATCACTCCACCACCCTCAATAATTTCAATCTGGCGACGTGCCTCATATTCTATCGCCTGACTCACAAAGCGGACTGAGTTAACGTTCTTAATCTCGCATCGCGTACCAAGTTCATCCCCCGGGCGGCGGATGGAAACGTTCACGTCGCACCGCATCGATCCTTCATCCATATTGCCATCGCAAGTGCCGAGATAGCGCACAATAGCGCGAATTTTCGTCACATAAGCAGCAGCCTCTTCGGAAGAATTCATATCCGGTTTAGAAACAATTTCCATCAACGGATTACCAGAGCGATTCAGATCAACATAGCTTTTGTACGGGTGTTGGTCATGCAGTGACTTACCCGCGTCTTGCTCTAAGTGCA
>JAGLRU010000085.1 GCA_023136145.1 Alphaproteobacteria bacterium | reverse complement strand
CAAAGTCCAGCGGCGGGAGCCATAGGACCTCCTTTTGTACGGTCTTTAGCTTCTAATGCTCGTTTCACGTCCTCCGGTGTCCATTTTCCTTCACCAACCAACTTTAGTGTGCCGACAATATTGCGTATCTGGTGATGTAGGAACGATTGAGCCTCTGCCCAGATTTCAAGTCGTTTGCCTAAACCGAGATTGTAGCAGCTTGTTTCAATTATATCTAGCCGCCGAATGCTGCGGATGGGAGAATTGGCCTGACACCTGATGGAGCGAAAGCTGGAAAAATCGTGCTCCCCGATCAGATGCTGTGCGGCAAGCGTCATGGCGGAAACATCAAGATTCCATCCGACCTGCCAGACAGTACGGGTGTCCAGTGCAAGGGTAGGTATTCTGTCCATGAGTATCTTGTAACAATATACTCGATTTAGCGCGTTGAAGCGGGCATGAAAATCATTTGATACCCGTTCTACCATTATGATCGAGATTGGTTTCGGGCGAAGGTGTGCGTTGAGTGCGTCGCGCACATCTTTTTTAGTTGAAAGTTTTTCAATATCGACATGAGCCACCATTCCCACCGCATGGACACCAGCATCAGTGCGTCCCGCACCGTTCAGCGTTACCCTTTCTCCGCAAAAGCTGTGAATGGCTTTTTCAATGCACGCTTGTATGGAGAGACCATTCTTCTGTCGTTGCCAACCGACGAAATCCGTGCCGTCATATTCTATGGTGAGTTTCCACCGCTGAGTCACGATAGCATATATCCGATGTTTATATGTGTACCGTTTATAAAGGAAACGCCGTCCATTGGTTTGCGATTTTCCGGCTGAACTTTTTTCAAGAGCAAAGAGCCTTCTCCGCAAGCAACAATAAGGTTTTTATCGAGAATTTGTCCGGGCTTACCTTGCAATGGTGAGATGGAAGCTTCCAGCACTTTCATGCGCTTGCCGTTGCAGAGACACCAAACACCGGGCCAAGGGATAAGTGCGCGGATCTGGCGTTCAATTGTGGAGGCTGGTTGTGTCCAGTCGATCTTGCCGTCTTCTTTGGTCAATTTAGTGGCGTAAGTAGCCCCGTTTTCGGATTGCTTTTGTGGTATGGGAGGTTTTCCGGAGGCAATCAGGTTGAGCGTTTTAACGATTAGTTTCGCGCCTAGTGTTCCTATCGTGTTGTGCAGTTCAGGTGTTGTCGTTGTGCTTGTGATTGGTGTTGTCCCTTGCATTAGGACGGAGCCGGTATCAAGACCTTTATCCATCTGCATAATGCAGACTCCGGTTTCGGAATCTCCAGCGAGAAGCGCACGATGTATTGGAGCTGCGCCGCGCCATCGGGGAAGCAGCGACGCATGAATATTGATGCAGCCATATTTCGGCGCGTCCAGAATTTCTTGTGGCAGAATTAACCCGTAAGCGGCGATCACGGCGACATCGATTCCTAACGCAGTGAAGTCGTGTCGTGCATCAGCATCTTTTTTAAAACTTAATGGAGTACGAACAAGGATATTTAATTCTTCGGCGCGATGTTGAACAGGAGAAGGCTGCGACTTATATCCCCGTCCAGCAGGACGGGGAGGCTGAGAATAAACGCACATAACTTTATGCTCACTTGCCACAATCGCATCAAGCGCGTAAACAGCGAAATCCGGCGTGCCCATAAAGGCGATTTTAAGTGGAGTGTTCATGTTGTTTTAAAAAACATGGCTTTTCGCCATATCTTCTTTGTTTTCCTTGGTGAATTTTTTCAGTTTGCGCATTAGGATGCTGCGTTTTAGGTTGGAAAGGTGATCGATAAATAAAACGCCGTTAAGATGATCTATTTCATGTTGCAAAACGGTGGCAAGTAAACCATCAGCCTCGATTTCCTGTGTTTTGCCGTCGTAATCAAGATATTTGAGGCGGATTTTGTCCGAGCGGGCGACATCAGCGTATTGTCCCGGAACGGATAGGCAACCCTCGTTATAAATGCGTAAATCCTCAGACGACCAAAGGATTTCGGGGTTCACGAAAAATTGTGGCTTTCCCCTTTTTTTCTCCGGCGAAAGATCGCGCTCTTTCGGCTGGTTGATGTCGATTACCAGCACTTGCTCAGATACACCGACTTGAGGCGCAGCAAGACCAATGCCATCGTAGGTGTACATGGTGTCAAGCATGTCATCCATAAGCTTGCGGAGATCATCGGTGACACCGCCTTCTACTGGAGTTGTTTTTTTCTTTAGCACCGAATGCGGTGCAACGTATATTTGCAGTAGGGTCATGGTTTAACCGTTTTCAACCTTTTTAAGAATATTAATAGGAGGTTCAGTTTCATCAGCGAGTTCTTTTGGTAGCTTTTTGGAGGTTTTGATGCCTAGTGCTTTTAAATCTTGTGTGCGCTTCAGGATATTGCCATTCCCCGTTGATAGTTTTTTGAAGGCTTCGTTATAAACTTCTTGTGATTTATTTATTCTGCTGCCGAGTTCCTGCATATCTTTAACGAATCCGGCGATCTTATCGTAAAGACCGCCGCCTTGTCGCGCGATTTCCTGTGCATGGCGATTTTGCAACTCCAGCCGCCAGACAGAGGCGATGGTTTTCAAAGTGGCGAACAGGATGGAGGGGCAGACGATAACAATTTTCTTGTCCCACGCATAACCGTGAAGACCAATGTCTTCTTGAATAGCAAGGGAATAAGCTCCCTCAACGGGCATAAACATTAGGACGAAATCAGGCGTTCCCAATTTTTCAGTATCTTGATACCGCCGTTTTTCGAGACCGTTTACATGGGCGCGGATGGAGGCTAGATATTCCTTGAGGTGGCGGGCGCGTAGGGAAACGTCCTCTGTTGCGCAGTATCTTTCGTAAGCTGTTAGAGAGACTTTCGCGTCCACGATGATATGCTTGTCTTCTGGGAGCATGATGACGACATCCGGTTTGATGATGCTGCCGTCTTCTGCATGGCGCAGTCCTAGGCTGGCACCTTGTATAATATAGTCTGTGCCTTTTCTGAGACCGGAATTCTCAAGAATTTTCTCCAAGATGATTTCGCCCCAGTTGCCTTGTGCCTTAACGTCGCCCTTGAGGGCTTTGGTTAGGTTTTCTGTTTGCAGGGACATTTTTTTATTGACTGAAATGATGTTCTCGATTTCTTTTTTTAGGGAGATTTGTTCTTTTACTTGTGCGCCAAAAGAGTCGTCAACTTTCTTTTGAAATTCTTGTAGCCTTTCTCTAAGCGGATTAAGCAATTGACCGAGGCTTTCTTGTGATTCTTTTTTAAATTTATTTGTTTTTTCATCAAAGATGCGGTTGGCGAGGTTCTCAAATTGTAAGGCGAATTTTTCTTCTAATTGTTCCAGCCGAGCGTTCTTCTGTAGCAAATCTTGCACTTGTTTATTCATTTCTTCAGATCTTTGTTCCAGCTTTTTGAGCTGTCTGGTCAGGAGACTCCATACTAAAATAGCACCACCAGCAAAACCGGCGATAAAGTACAGTAGATCAAATTGCATCTCCATAATATTTATGTCCCACTAAATTTGTTCGCCCTTGGAAATCTGTTTGGTGGTAAACGGCCAGTTTGAGCACGTTCGCCAAGCCATGGTTTCAGGGTTGTTTCGGTTCGCTTGCGTCTTG
>JAGLRU010000084.1 GCA_023136145.1 Alphaproteobacteria bacterium | reverse complement strand
CCCCCTACAATCATCGATGCTAACGCTATCTTAACCAATTACGGCACGTTTAATATGGCTAGTGCTACGGATCTAACCATTACCGGCGGTTTGGTGTTAAAAAGCGGCTCAACCTTTACTCAATCATTAACCACTGGTTTAACTGTCAATGGGAGTTTAACTATAGTAAATGGCTCAACCTTTATTCCGTCATCATTAACTACCACAACAATTAACGGTACCATGACTTTAGGCGGCGGTGAGACTCTGCCTGATACCATGGATTTAATTATTAATGACGGAGGTACCTTAACTCATGGTACGAACACGACTAGCAAGGTCAACTACATTGACCTGGCCTTAAACAGCTTTACTATCAACACCGGCGGTACGATAAACGTCAACGGAAAAGGCTATAATGGCGGATATGGAAGTCCGGGAACCGGTTACGGCCCAGGAGGCGGAAGTGGTAATACTGGTGGTAGCAAAGTAGCTGGTTCAGGAGCTGGGTATGGTGGAAATGGTGGGATTGGTAAAAATGGTTTAGGCGGAGGTTCAGGTTGTGGTTCTCTAACCGAACCCACTTATTTAGGTTCAGGAGGAGGAGGAGTATATTACAATAATAACTATGGAGGAACTGGTGGAGGAGCAGTAAAACTTAATGTTTCCGGAACCACAACTATTAATGGAACAATTACTGCTAATGGGACAGCAGGAGCAGTTGGAGGATACAGCTCTGATTATGGTGCTGGTGGAGGTTCCGGAGGAGGTATCTGGCTGATTACTGGAACATTGGCCGGCACAGGTTCAATTACAGCCCAAGGTGGAAACGGAGGAGATCATTATAATGACGGAGGAGGCGGAGGAGGCGGAAGGATTGCGATTCACTACACTACTAATACTTACAGCGGCGCCAAAACTGCTTATGGCGGCTGGGGATATATTTACGGCGGGGCAGGAACGATATATACTAAATCATCTGTCCAGACTTATGGCGAGTTGTTTGTGAATAATAATGATCACAGCGGAGCGGAAACGCCCTTGCCTGCCGGCTCCTGGCAGTTTGACAACGATATAGAGGGAGTAATCAATCAGGGCAATTTATCAATTCCCTCTGGCGTAACCCTGACTATTCCCGGCGCT
>JAGLRU010000083.1 GCA_023136145.1 Alphaproteobacteria bacterium | reverse complement strand
ACCGGAAAAACAGAAGACCTGCTCGAAAAAGAAGGGTTCGGTCTGTTGCTGCAATATCCATCTACAACTGGGGAAATCTCCGACCTTACAGATCTTACAAAAACCGCCCATAAGAAAAACATGATCGTTGCCGTCGCGACAGATTTGCTCGCGCTGACCCTGCTTAAACCACCCGGAGAATGGGGCGCAGACATTGTGTTCGGCAATACTCAGCATTTCGGCGTACCTCTCGGATTCGGCGGTCCTCATGCTGCCTTCTTCGCAGCAAAAGATGAATATAAACGATCCATTCCGGGGCGTATCATTGGCGTTTCTGTAGACAGCAAAGGCAAGCCCGCCCTCCGCCTAGCCCTGCAAACCCGCGAACAACATATTCGCCGCGAAAAAGCAACCAGCAACATCTGCACCGCGCAAGTACTCCCCGCTATCCTTTCCGCATTTTACGCCGTCTATCACGGTCCTGAGGGGCTTAAAACCATAGCCACCCGTATCCACCGCCTAACCGCAGTACTGGCCGCAGGGCTGGTCAAACTCGGCTTCGAAATCGACAACAACAACTGCTTCGATACGATAACGGTTGATGTCGGCTCCAACGCGCAAGCCATCCTAACCCGCGCCGGAGAAAATAGTATCAACCTGCGCGATTTCGGTGACGGACATATCGGCGTATCGCTAGATGAAAAGTCAACGCGCCTCGAAGTGTTTACGCTCTGGCAAATTTTCTCCGGCAAGAATATTTTCGACTTCAGCGTTGAAAGCCTAGACGAAACTACACCTGACCTTTTGCCTGACTCGCTCATCCGCACATCATCCTATCTGAAGCATCCTACATTCAACATCTATCACTCGGAAACGGAAATGATGCGCTATCTGCGCCTTCTGGAACAGAAGGACATCGCACTAAACCGCTCGATGATTCCGCTTGGTTCCTGCACAATGAAGCTGACAGCAGCCACTGAAATGATCCCAATTACATGGCCGGAGTTTTGCGATATACATCCCTTCGCACCACTCGATCAAACGGAGGGGTATCGGATTCTGTTGAAAGACCTTGAGGAAAAACTCTCGATCCTGACTGGCTTCGCTGCCGTATCCTTACAACCCAATGCCGGGTCTCAGGGGGAATATGCAGGACTTCTAACCATCCATGCGTATCATGAAAGTCAAGGCGAGGCGCACCGCAATATCTGCATTATCCCATCGTCGGCACATGGCACCAATCCAGCATCCTCCGTGATGGCGGGAATGAGCGTCATCATCGTCGACTGTGACGATAACGGCAATATAGATATAAACGAACTGCGCGCCAAAGCAGAGGAGCATAAGGATACCCTCGCTTGCCTAATGGTCACCTATCCTTCCACTCATGGTGTTTTCGAGGAAGAAATCCGCGAAATCTGCAATATCATCCACAAAAACGGCGGACAGGTCTATATGGATGGCGCAAACTTCAACGCTCTTGTCGGCATCGCCTGCCCGGGCAAGATAGGCGCGGACGTAATGCATCTAAATTTACACAAGACATTTAGCAGCCCACACGGTGGCGGTGGTGGCGGAATTGGTCCCATCGGAGTTGCGGAACACTTGAGCCCTTTCCTACCCGGTCACCCTATGGCACAGGTAGGCGGCGAGCAAGCCATCGGTCCCATTGCAGCAGCACCGTGGGGATCAGCCTCCCTACTCCCCGTCACATGGGTTTATATTTCCCTGATGGGCGCGGAAGGGCTGAAATACGCCTCACAAATAGCAATCCTAAACGCTAACTACATTTCCAAACGGCTCGAAAAACAATACACCACGCTTTACAAAGGCAAAAACGGCTTTGTCGCGCATGAGTGCATCCTTGACACACGCAGATTCAAGGATACAGCGCATATCAGCGTTGATGACATTGCCAAACGTCTGATGGATTTTGGTTTCCATGCGCCAACCATGTCATTTCCGGTTCCCGGCACGCTAATGGTAGAGCCGACCGAAAGTGAAAATTTGTCCGAGCTTGACCGATTTATTGAAGCTCTTAATATTATTTATGAGGAAATCATAAAAGTAGAAAAAGGTCAGTGGCCGCAGGATGACAATCCGCTGCAACAAGCTCCGCACACTCTCGCTGATCTGATAGCCGAAGAATGGACACGATCTTACACACGGCAAACGGGAGCCTTCCCATCACCCTGCCTAATCAATAACAAGTACTGGCCACCAGTAAACCGCGTAGATCATGTAGCTGGTGACCGCAACCTTATCTGCACCTGTCCGTGAAATTAAAACAATCCATCACTCCCGACGTGTTATTGTCATCTCGACAGAGCAAAGCGACGAGAGATCTTCTTCATTGCACCAAGAAAAAGCTTTCGTCTATAGTCATCTCCAAATTTATTGAAAGTGTCGCCACCCCACCTTGCGCGGGGGTCTGGAAGCGCGACGACGCGTCTTATGAGTCTATATGACGGCAAGATTGCCTTCTGGATGCCCGCATAAAGCGGGCATGACAATAGTTTTAACACACACCAAATTCACCCCCCACCGAAAGGCGGAATTCGAACCCGCGAGAGTCTTGCAACCCTGCTAGTTTTCAAGACTAGTGCCTTCAACCGCTCGGCCACCCCTCCGTGGAATACTTTCTGGTACGTTTCTATTTACAGATTTTGCAAAAGCTAGTCAAGAAAAGTTGTTTAGCATAACCTCTTTGTATGTCTGATGGAACGCCCTCACTTTTGCTTCGCCACAAGCGCATCTATCTGAGCCTGCATACGGAGATTGGCTGCCTTCAACGCCTTGACTTCAGATTTCAGGTTTGCGACTTCTTTCTCAAGTGGATTAAAGCGCACAATAAGGTCTTTGACTTCTGTGGCGAGACCTCGAACTTTTCCTTCAAGCACATGAAATTTCGCCGAAAGCTGCTGTACCGCATTAACAACCGGAGCAATCAACTCGGAATAACCCATGGCATAGGTACGTTTTTTATCGGTGCCGCGCACGACCAATGCAATACCTTTAGCAGGTTTCCCAAGCGATTTCTCAACCTCCTGCGCAATGAATCCGTAACGGAGCGTTTCATCTCCGTTGTTATAACGGTAGGAAACAGGGCGCAATTTTTCAATAAAATCAAGACCCAAGTCAAGATTAACTATATCCTTTTTCAACCGTCGATCAGAAATGCCGGTTATAGTGGTGACCTGAGCACGGATTGTGGCAATCGCATTGTTGCCGAGAGTTATGCTGTTGCTAGACGTGATAATCGCCGCATTACCAAGCGCAGTAGAGTTTGTATAATTATTCGCGTTCGTCTGCGCCTGATAGCCAATATAGGTATTATATGTTCCGGTAGTATTCGCCGTCCCCGCCTTACCTGCATTATAACCAAATGCGGTGTTACAAGCACCGGCAGTGTTGGAATAAAGAGCAGAATATCCCATCGCCGTGTTGTAGTTGGCAGTGTTGGAGGAGAGGGCATAAACCCCCATCGCCGCGTTTCGGTAGCCGGTGGTGTTGGAGGAGAGAGCAAAATATCCCATCGCCGTGTTCTGATAGCCGGTGGTGTTGTCATAAAGGGTAGAATATCCCATCGCCGTATTGTAGCCACCAGATGTCAACGAGGTAAGTGCCTGATAACCAACGGCAGTATTTTGATCCATTGCAGATGTACTGTTAGCAGCAACTGGACCAGCGCCTTCACCAACGAATACGTTGTACCGCGCGCCCGCAGTCAAAGCGGCGTTTGCTGAAGCGGGGTTGCCGCCGAGGATCATATTATGTTCCGTCACATAATCCGTAAAAGCATCGGAAAGATCATCAATAGCCCCACCACCGAAGTTAGCCCAGGTGGTACCATTGCACCACTGAATAGAAGCGGTAGCATCAGTTTTATAGCGGATCGATCCGGCAATACCGGCAGCACAAGCCGGCTGCTGCGCGATGGTGCCATTCGGCAGCCGTAACGCCCCCGTTCCTCCAAACGAATGGTTGGTAACTGCAGCATTCCCGAACTGCATCATATTGGAGGCCGTAACAATCGCAGAGTTACCAATCGCTGCACTGTTCGTATAGTCCGCCCCATCCGCCTGTGCCTGATAGCCAATATAAGTATTATAAGTTCCGGTAATATTCGCCGTCCCTGCATCACCCGCCTTATAACCAAGCGCGGTATTATAACCACCGGAAGTGTTAGCGTTGAGAGCATACACCCCCATCGCCGTATTTCTGGAACCAGTGATATTGGCCTTAAGGGTAAAAAATCCAACCGCCGTGTTATAGTCTGCTGTAGTATTGTCATTAAGAGTGTAATATCCTATTGCTGTATTGTCTGTGCCGTCAGTGTTACCTTCAAGAGCGAACGATCCCACCGACGTATTTCTAGAGCCGGTTATGTTCTCCTTAAGGGCAGAATTCCCAATCGCTGTGTTAAAAGAAGCAGTGGTGCCAGAGAGAAGAGAGTTATACCCCATCGCCGTATTGTTGTGACCGGAGGTCAACGAGGTAAGGGCCTGATAGCCAACGGCAGTGTTAGCACCCGTTGCAGATGTGCTGTTAGCAGCAGTGGCACCAGCACTTTCACCGATAAATACATTATACTGCGCGCCTGCAGTCAAGGCGGCGTTTGCTGAAACGGGGTTGCCGCCGAGGATCATATTATGTTCCGTCACATAATCCGTAAAAGCGTCAGAAAGATTATCAATAGCACCACTACCTACAAGGTCACCATAAGCACTGCCATTCTGCGAGACCTTAAAGGTGTTTGATGTGCTGTCAAAATAAATCCGCCCCTGACCAGCCGGAGACAGTGCCGGCGCAGCCATGCCCTGTACCGAAAATGCGCCGCTAATATCAAGGATGGTATCGGGTATACCCGTATCAAGGCCAATGCCGACATTTCCGCCGCCCATGATCCTGAACAACGCTCCAATTGTTCCCGCCGAAGCATCAACATCCAGAACCGGCGTAGTTGAAGTCAGGGAGGTGCGGTTATCGCCGCCGTTCCATTTCTGCCCGGAGATTGTTACCGCCGCAGTTGTCGGTGCGTTGCCTCCATGAGTGCCGACCAGATGCAGTGGATAAAAGTCATTCACACCGTTGCCCGTAAATCCCTGAAGCAACATCCCTCCTGTCTGAACGCCAGAGTTGTTCACGCGGTTTCTAATTTGCCCGAAAGTATTTGTAGCCGAAACATCACCAAGAGAGGCGGATGTGCTGTAATCGGGCAAGGTGATATCGGTTCTGGTAAAGCGCATTTTCGGAAATGAACTGGCGGTTGAGCTAAGCAGTTGCAGCATACCATCCGAGGTAAGAACCATTTTTTCCGTCATAGCTCCCACACCATCGCCCCTAGTGCTGAAATACATTTCCGACGGCATGTCATTAACACCCGGCGACATAGCGTCAGGAATACGCACCCCAACTTGAGCAGCATTCCTCCATGTGCTTCCATCATAGCCACCCCAGCGCACTGTTCCGTAAATATCCCCAGCCGCCAGAATGGAGAACGCCTCAGGCGAGCCCCCGGCGCGCATGATATCAATATCCGCTTTGACACCGGATCCTGCCGATGATGCGGAAACCAAGGTAAGATCGTTTGATTGTCCCATGATTAGAAGTCCGGGACTGTATGTGCTGAATATGCTGTTGGATGGGGTTGTTCCTATAATGACTTTACCCTGATCAAAAACGGCTGCATAATTACCTGTAGTACCGCCGGATGCGGTCGAATAGAGACCAACGTTAGTCGAGGTGGTACCTGTATGGGTGTTAGAGATATATTCGCCGTAGGTAGTCTGACCAGCCGTGCCATTAGCACCGCTCAAGGAAAGGTTCAAAAGTGTTTGTGTGTCCGTGCTTGCCAGCGTGCTGGTTGATGCGAGCTTCAGAGCATTTCCTCCGGCGAGCGTATCCCAGTTCCACACTTGCGCATAATTTTCATTGGCGATGTTATTGGTAGCCGTTGCCGCCGTAATCGCCGACAGCGCAGTCGCACCTCCACCGCCAAGGTCAGCCCAAGCGGTGCCGTTGCACCACTGTATAGAAGCAGTTGCATCGGTTTTATAGCGAATTGATCCGGCAATTCCGGCAGCACAAGCCGGCTGCTGCGCAATAGTCCCGTTCGGTAAACGCAACGCCCCCGTCCCGCCGAATGAGTGATTGGTTACGTTGGAGTTACCGAATTGCATCATATTAGATGCCGTGATAATCGCCGCATTGCCAAGTGCAGTGGAGTTTGTATAATTATTCGCGTTCGCCTGCGCCTCATAGCCAATATAAGTATTACGGGTTCCGGTAGTATTCGCTGTACCAGCGTTACCCGCATTATAGCCAAGCGCGGTATTGTAGCTAGCGTTGGAGCTGGAGCCATCATCTTTTGTAGAGGCGAGGGCGTTGTAGCCGATAGCAGTGTTGCGGGAATTGATGGTATTCGCCCCCATCGCATTGTAGCCAATAGCAAGGTTGTAGGCACCGGTGGTGTTGGATTGAAGAGCGTAATACCCTATCGCAAGGTTGGGAGAGCCAGTAGTGTTGGATACGAGGGCACTATACCCCATTGCCGTATTTCCGCTAACTGTGTTGACAGCAAGAGCATTTATCCCGACAGCCGTGTTATAAGAGGTA
This sequence comes from Alphaproteobacteria bacterium, assembly GCA_023136145.1. GTDB lineage: Bacteria > Pseudomonadota > Alphaproteobacteria > Micavibrionales > UBA2020 > PALSA-926. The sequence goes on along the minus strand of JAGLRU010000083.1, from coordinate 2,660 downwards.
GTCGCATTCGCCCCCAATGCATTATTGCCGATAGCAACGTTGTTTGTGCCAGTAGTATTCGCATCAAGAGCCCGAAACCCAACTGCCGTGTTTCTGTTGCCGGATGTCAATGAAGTAAGAGCCTGATAGCCAAGGGCAGTATTCCAATCCGTTGTAGCGGTGCTATTGGCAGCAGTGGCTCCGGCACCTTCACCGATAAATACGTTATACGCAGCTCCGGCGGTCAGGGCGGTTTCGTTCGCGGCGGGATTCTCTCCAATGATCATATTATGATCTACAGTATAGTCGTACTGGGCATCGAGAAGCTCATCTAGCTTGGTCGCACCAACTCCGTCGCCAAGATCAGCCCAAGCCGTACCATTACACCACTGAATGGAAGCAGTGGCATCGGTTTTATAACGAATTGACCCTGCAATACCGGCAGCGCAAGCGGGCTGCTGCGCGATAGTGCCATTCGGCAACCTTAATGCCCCCGTCCCGCCAAAAGAATGGTTGGTCACTGAGGCGTTACCGAACTGCATCATATTGGAAGCTGTAACAATCGCAGAGTTACCAATCGCAGTGGAGTTGGTGTAATCCGCACCATCCGTCTGCGCCTCATAACCTATATAAGTATTATAAGTTCCGGTAGTATTAGCTGTACCAGCCCTACCTGTATTATAGCCAAGCGCGGTATTATAACCACCAGTAGTGTTGTCATAAAGGGCAGTCCTCCCTATCGCAGTGTTATAAGAAGCTGTGGTGCTAGATCCGAGAGCACTCATCCCAATCGCCGTGTTTCGAGTGCCGCTAGTGTTCGCATCAAGAGTTTGATACCCCATAGCCGTGTTGTTGTAGCCGGTGGTATTGGCTTTGAGAGCTTCAAAGCCAATAGCGGTGTTTTGGCTGGCATTTGTGGCAGTACCCGCATCGTTATTATTTAACAAGGCGTCAATGCCAAGTGCAGTGTTATAGTTATTAATAGTATTCGCCCCCAGCGCGTGATTACCGATAGCAACATTATTCGTCCCGGTAGTATTCGATTCAAGAGCACTTTTACCAACCGCTACATTAGGCGTACCGGTGGTGTTAGATAAAAGAGCATACCGACCAACAGCCGTATTATTGCTGGCGGTGGTATTGTACCAAAGAGCATCATCCCCCACTGCTGTGTTAGAATAACCGGTAGTGTTATTACCAAGAGCTCCTCCTACCGCTATATTACTATAACCGGTGGTATTAGCCCTAAGAGAGTTTGCCCCTATCGCCGTGTTATAAATACCGGTAGTACTGGCAGTTAAAGCCTCAAAACCAATGGCAGTGTTATAGCTAGCGTTGGTAGCGGTTCCAGCGTCGTTATTATTCAACAAGGCTTTAATGCCAAGGGCAGTGTTGTAGGAATTAATGGTATTCACCCTCAGCGCACTGTTGCCGATAGCGACGTTGTTTGTCCCGGTGGTATTGGCTTTGAGAGCATAAAATCCCACCGCCACGTTGGGCGTGCCGGTGGTGTTGGTGAACAAAGCATCCTGACCCACCGCCGTGTTGCTGCTGGCGGTGGTGTTGGAGTAAAGAGACTGCTCCCCCACCGCCGTGTTTTCGATGCCGGTGGTGTTGGCTGCAAGAGCCTGATATCCTATCGCCGTGTTCCTAGTGCCAGTGGTGCTGGCGACAAGGGACTGATACCCCATCGCCGTATTCCGAATGCCGGTGGTATTGGCTTTAAGAGCTTCAAAGCCAATTGCGGTGTTATAGCTGGCTTCGGCAGCAACAGCACTGTTATTAGCGAGCAAAGCGTTAATTCCAATCGCCGTGTTGTAGGAATTAATCGTATTCGCCCCCAGCGCATGATTACCGATAGCGACGTTATTTGTACCGATGGTATTCGCATCAAGAGCCTGATATCCCATCGCCACATTGGGTGTACCGGTGGCATTGAGGAAGAGAGCGTACGCCCCTACCGCCGTATTGTCGCTGGCGATGTTAGACCAAAGAGCCCCTGATCCAATCGCCGTATTATAAATACCGGCAGCATTGACCTTAAGAGCCCCCTCCCCAACTGCCGTGTTTTGAAAACCGGTAGTATTCACCATCAGAGCAGAATGACCAACAGCAGTGTTAGCGGTTCCGGTATTATTTGCTGCTGTCGTGCTACCCTGCAAGGCATACGCACCAACCGCCGTGTTGTACGTTATCGCCCCCCCTGCAGCATCGTCAGCATACATCATGGCTTGATAACCAACAGCCGTGCTTTCCTGCTTTGTGGTATTGAAGTAGAGGGCATAACTCCCCATCGCCGTATTTTCGATGCCACTGGTGTTGTAGAATAGGGCATTATATCCCATCGCCATATTGAGATAGCCGGAAGTGTTGACATAAAGGGCAGCCGATCCAACCGCCGTGTTGCCGCTGCCGGAAATGTTAGAGCCAAGGGCTTGCATCCCCATCGCCGTGTTGTTGTTTCCGCTGGTATTTAAGTAAAGAGCGTGCGCTCCCACCGCCGTGTTGGACCATCCGCCTGTCAACGAAGTAAGAGTCTGATAGCCAAGGGCAGTATTATAATCCGTTACAGAGGTACTATTGGCAGCGGTAGCACCGGCACCTTCACCGATAAACACATTTTTCTGCGCGCCGGCGGTTAGGGCGGTTTCGTTTGCGGCGGGGTTTTCGCCGATAATCAT
>JAGLRU010000082.1 GCA_023136145.1 Alphaproteobacteria bacterium | reverse complement strand
AGGTTTTTTGTTTTTTTCTCAATTTCACCGTCTTGTCCTGAATTGACCATTTCAATAGTAACAATAGAAACCTTTACCGGCTTATCTCCTTGATTGGTAACATTGATATTGTTAATCGGTCTTAAGCTGGGATCGAACCGGAGTATCACCTTATCAAGTGAAATATTTGCTACAGCAGGTCGCACGGGTATCGTTCCTAGAACCAATACAAGCAGAAACACAAAAATTCTCGAAAAAATTACTTCTTTCATAGCAGCATACCTCTGTAAAAGCGTTACCTCAAGCTAGTTATAGCATATACACATGGGCATAAGCAGGGTTTAAAAAAATCGTCTTGACATAAGTTCTGCAATGAGCTTGATATTGAATTATATGGGAGGATGACAATTCAATGCGCCAGTTTTTTATGTTTTTTTGCGCCATGTTATCTTTAGGCTGTGTCGGATTGGCGAGCATAAGCTTCGCTGACAATTTTGCCTCTACAGACGTGCGAGTCTCCCTTGTTATCCCACCTATAGTGCGTATTGAAGAACAATCCCTTGCCGCACTCAATATCGAACAAGAAAAAAATAAGATCGATATCACAGCCTCTGTTTCCTTGTCCTCAAACTTGGTCGAAGAATTTCATGTGTTGGCAACATCAGATGAAGAGCAATCTAGTCACCTCATCAATTTAATACTTGAGCCTATTTGACGCCATTACTTGTTAATCAAAAAACTGACAGTAGCTGTGTAGGTTCCCGCTGGCTTCATATCCAAATTTGCAGCAGTCACGTCAATCTTGAAATTCGCGTTCATCACGCCAGCACAAGTCAGACTTGTTTTGACGGCATTATTTGTGTTAAAGACGGTGCCATCCGTTAAAAGATTTGTGCCGGGGCTTGATGTGTTATTCCAATTGACCGTATAAGGGATTTCCACCGTATTAGCGGCGTTTTGAAGCCGGAATTGCGTGGGCGTGATGGTTGAATTATCCGTACCTGTCACCTTATAATTAGTGTTACCTATTATGCTCTTGTAAATACACACAGAATCATTCCCGGTCATAGCTGTTGCAGGAACCCATGTACCAAGATTAATATCGTCCATATTGCTAATCTTGAACTGTTGTGCAAAAGCTGTCGACGGGGACAGGATCGTAAGCGATGCTAGAAACAGTACCAGCATAAAGATCGCAGAAAACAGACCTGATAAAACCATACGCTGCATTTTTTGATCCTTCAGCAAACCTTGGGATTCAATCATCCTCATCTTATACCATCGCCTTCCAACAAGCTATAGACAAAGACCATGGAACCAATAAGCTGATACCAATTAGCCTTCATCGAATGAGTTTATCCATGGGAACGATGTGATAGACCGGACAATATCCTGTTTATCTGCGTAGTGGTTCATGGCTTCACAAAGCTTGTTTTCCACGGCTTCCATGGAATCA
>JAGLRU010000081.1 GCA_023136145.1 Alphaproteobacteria bacterium | reverse complement strand
CGAGTTGAATTCCTGCCGAAGCTTTCTCCGCCCAGACTTGTGTCCAAACTTGAGTCCAGACCTGAATCCAAACCTGTGTCCAGATGGGTTTTTCGATTTGTGGTTTGATCTGATCCTTGATCTGATTCAAAACATGATTCCAGATCCGATCTTTGACCTGATCTTTGATAGGTTCTCCGATTTGTTCTTTGATCTGAGCTTCGACACGGGAGCTGATTCGGAGGTTGATCTGATTTCTGGACTTAGCCAGAATGCCAGCTCGGACATGCTCTCCGATCATATCTCCGGCTTGCTCTCCGACTTTAGCCGTGATTTTGGCTCTGGCTTGATCCAGTGCTTTGCCTCTTAGGGTTTTAAGAACTTGCCTTAACCACCAGACTCCTATTACCCCTTCGTACGGGCTGCGAAGCCATATCTTGATTTTCGGTGGTTCCAGACCGGCGCATGAATACACCAGATCAATAGCTGCTCCAGCTTTTTCTCTGTTGATTTTCTGAGTGGACAAGCCGATGGAAAGCCACTTTTCTTTGTATTCCTGAAGCTTTTCTTCTTGTTCTTTTTTAAGCTCTGTTATTTTATCAGTCACTATCGTTCCCCTGTCGAAAAGTATACTTTATATTGGTAGAATTAATCTGATAATTCAAGGAATAGATAAAGTACAAGGAAGAAAACAATGTCTGATAACATCAACTTACTTCGTGCGGAAATGCTTAAGCATAAGATTGACGGTTTTGTTGTCCCCCATGATGATGAATTTTGCAATGAATTTGTTCCATCTTTCGCCGAGCGTCTTGCCTATATCACTGGTTTCAAAGGCTCCGCTGGTATCGCTGTTGTGTTGAAAGAAAAGGCAAGTTTCTTTACTGATAGCCGTTATACGATTCAGGCGCGAAATGAGGTGAACTCTAGGGATTTTGAAATTTACAGCATTACCAACGATCAGCTTCCGACTCCCACTCTTAAGCCCGTAAAATGGATTGAAAAAAATCTTCCCAAAGGAGCAACTCTTGGCATTGATCCATGGCTGCATACTGCGAATGGTGTTCAATTCATTCGGGAAGCAGTCGAAAAAGCTGGAGGAACGTTGGTGTTCGTGGACAGCAATCCGCTGGACGCAGCGTGGAAAGATCGTCCCCTCGCGCCAATCACTCCTGTCGCGCTATATTCGTTGGAATTTGCGGGCAAATCTTCGGAAGAAAAACGCAACGAGTTGTCCAAAATTTTGAAATCGAAAGGCGTAGACGCTCTCGCCATTATTATGTCGGAAGAAATTTGCTGGCTACTTAATATTCGTGGCAATGATGTACCCAATACGCCTCTTGCTTTGTCCTACGCCATTGCATATAAGGACGGTTCTGTGGATTGGTTTATTGAGCCGCGCAAAATAAACGAAGATGTAAAAAAATGGATCGGTTCGGATGTGTGCCTCTATGATCTGTCGGAATTTCAAAATGCACTAACTGTGCTTGCTTGTCAGGGTAGTAAGATATGGGTAGATACTTGGAAAACTCCCGTAAAAGTTCAGGATATTGTCACACAGAACGGCGGCGTTATTTATGCTGATTCCAGTCCGCTGCAACTAATGAAAGCTCTGAAAAACGATACGGAGATAAAAGGCACCATAGATGCACATATCCGCGATGGTGTTGCTCTTACTCGTTTTATTGCAGTGATTTCTGAACCTGATGCCGCCGCAAAATTTGATGAAATTTCCGCCGCAGACTTGCTGGAGAAATTCCGCTCGGAAGGGAAAAATTTTCGTGGGCTTAGCTTCAAAACCATTTCTGCTGCCGGAGGTCACGGTGCTATCGTGCATTACAGCACTTCGCAGGAGAGCAATATGCCTCTTCTTTTTGGGCCGATCTATCTTGTCGATTCCGGAGCGCAATATCTGGACGGCACAACTGATGTCACACGCACAATTGCAGTTGATTCAAAAGCTATCACCGATGAAATGCGAGATCACGTTACTCGTGTTCTGAAAGGACATATCCAGATTGCTACATCGGTTTTTTCTGAAGGTACTATGGGCGATAAGCTGGATCCGAAAGCTCATGTTGCTTTGAAAGAGATTGGGCTGGATTACGAACATGGCACCGGTCACGGAGTTGATATTTATCTTTCTGTTCATGCAGGAAATTACAGTATTTCACCGCTTCCGCCGTCTTCATCCGTGACTCCCTCTCCCTCTCCGTCTGTGTCTCTTCAGCCCGGCATGATCATTTCGAACGAGCCGGGATATTATAAAGAAGGAGCTTACGGCATTCGCATCGAAAATCTGGTAGTTGTAGCCGATACCGGAAAGAAAGACAAAGACGGCAAGGCTTTGTTTGGCTTTAAGACCCTGACTATGGCTCCCATAGATCGCAACCTTATTAAAAAATCCCTGCTTGATAAGGATGAGCTTAAATGGCTCAACGACTATCATTCTGAAGTACGAAAAACTTTGCTGCCGCTTCTTGAAAAAGTTGATTCAAAAGCCGCCGCATTCTTGATAGAAGCTACTGAACCTGTTTAAAAAAACCGCTTTGGAGATATAGAATGTCAATTGAAAATGCTGATATTATTCGGTTTTCTATAGATATTTGGAGTGAGCCGGGTCTTCTGCGGTCGATAAAGAATTCATCAGGAGCATTCTATTATTCTTATGCCGTACAGGCTAGAGAGTTTCAGTTCTATATGCCGAAGCAACAACTTTCCGATCTTCCACAAAAGCTTTTATCTGAAATTAGAAAATTTTATGCCGATAAAGGGTGCACACCAGCTGTTCGTTGCCATGAAAATATAGCTAATAAGATTGCTAAAAATAAATCTGATATTCTTTTTACTGAAGTTTATATGAAAGCGAATGTTGAGGATGTATTGAAAAAAAGTACTGATACATCCTCTGACAAACTTACATTCAAATATCACTCAGATTTCAAGGACAAAGATTATCGAAGTATTTACAATGACGTTTTTATTCCCAATGCAGATACCAGATATGAGCGGCTCTATCAAGTCATGGCCGATACGTTGCATAAAGCAAGTACAGAGAATTTTTCTTATAAGCCCTATGTCATCGTTGGCTATAAAGATGGTGAAGCTGTATCCATGACGACAATTATTCACAAAGGTGAAATGGCTGGGATTTATAACATCGGAACAAAAGCTTCTAATCGCCATCAAGGCCACGCTCAGGAAACTATGACAGAAGCCTTCCGCAAAGCCGCTGCTCTTGGAGTAAAAATTTTGTTTTTATTGACATCCTCTGAATCAGAATTGGAGGAAACTTACCGACGAATGGGGTTCAAACCTTTTACACGACATAGCATGGTAAAGGTATGAATTATCAATAGCCACCACAGCGTTGGCGGTAATAAAGGAAAGAATAGCATTTTTCTGTCAGAAAAGCAGTTTGCACCAATCGCAGAAGATACGATTTAAACTGGTAACAATTAAACCGTTTCCAGTGTCACACTCAGATTGGCTATTTATTCGTACAAGCAGGCGAAACATCCAGCAATTTAGGCCACTTCTCGACCCATCCTTTTTTATGGGTGTTTTCAGGAACGATAATGCTTTGCACGCAGAGACTTCCGGCGGAGGCTTGTTTCCAGCTATTGAAAATAGCGTGTGGAATTATGGTGTCTTTCTCGCCGATAAAATGCAGTTGCGGGATAAGGGC
>JAGLRU010000080.1 GCA_023136145.1 Alphaproteobacteria bacterium | reverse complement strand
TAATGCGCCCGTGCACAATAAAAAAACCATGCGTTCTTTGCTAAAAAAACACGGCCATGCCATGTTGCCGTTACCACCTTATTCGCCCGACTTTAATCCCATCGAACAAACCTTCGGCGCCATGAAAAAACGCCGGGAAGGCATGCCCATAGAAACAACTGTTGAAAAACTTGTAATGTCTTATCTTTAATGCGAACTACTATAGTAAAACCCCTCACCAAAGTTACCAACTTAAAAAAACCCACGGATAAACACAGATACACACAGATTTCCCAAACCCGTCATCCCGGAGGTTTTGCACAGCAAAACATTATCATCCGGGATCCACAACTTGCGTGCAACAGCACGCTCAATATCATTCTATTGTCACGCCCGCCCCCTGCTTTCGCATGGGACGGAGTGTTAAATAATCACTTCCTAAACATTAAAAAAATCTGATATTATTTCTATCGTATAAAAAACAGGAACAAATCCAATGAAAATAAAAATTTTAACCGCCGCTATCGTGTTTTTTCTTGCGTCCTTTTCCTGCTTATCCTACGCAGCAGAAACTACAAAAATTTCTGACGAAAATATTAAAAAACTTGAACAGCTAGCAAAGCAAGGCAACGCAGATGCGCAATTTAACCTCGGTGTTATATATGCCAAGGGAGAGGGCATGCCGCAAGATTATTTAAAAGCAATAAAATGGTATCGGAAAGCAGCAAAGCAAGGTGACGCTGGAGCGCAACATGTTCTAGGTATTATGTACAGTAAAGGGAAAGGTGTGCCGCAGGATTATACCAAAGCAGTAAATTGGTACCGAAAAGCAGCAGAACAAGATCACGCAGGTGCGCAGCACAACCTTGGTGTTATGTACGTCAAAGGAAAAGGCGTGCCGCAGGATTATACCAAAGCAAAAAAATGGTATCAAAAAGCAGCAAATCAAGGCAATGCAGATGCGCAGTTCAACATTGGTGTTATGTACGTCAAAGGAGAAGGCATGCCGCAAAACTTTGAGGAAGCCTACTTTTGGTTTAATCTGGCAGCAGTTAAGGGAGACAAACAAATTATCAAAGCAAGAGGCTTACTTGCAAAAAAGCTCACTCCGCAAGCACTTTTAAAAGTACAAAAACACGCCCAAGAATGGAGACCGGTTAAAGCATCCAAAGATTAGGATTATTATTTAAAAATACCCACGCTCATATACATCGTCATGCCCGCCCCCTGCTTTCGCAGGGGCATGCTTGCATATTATGGACATCCAGAAAGCTGTCCTGCCGTCATAATGACTCGTAAGACGCGTAGACACGCTTCCAGTAACACCCGGCGCGGAAGCCGGAAGAATGATTTTTTCTAGAGGTGACATAAAAAGAGTCTAAAAACTTGGCATCTTGGGGTGCTTAGCGTTAAAAGATAACTGTAACGCAAACAGGAAACATCCTTTGTCCACAAAACCAAATTTTTCTTTTGAAGATCAGTATAAGGGTCTTGTCTGCGGAATCGACGAGGTAGGGAGAGGCCCACTTGCAGGGCCGGTAGTAGCCGCCGCCGTAGTAATTCGACGTGATAAAATGCCTCGCGCAGTTCTCGAACAAATAAACGACAGCAAAAAACTCACAGCTCGCAAAAGAGAGTATCTGTTCAATCAGATACAGAAGTTTTCTTACATATCGCTTGCAGAATGCGGCGTAGCGGAAATAGACAAAATCAACATCCTGCAAGCTTCCCTACGTGCAATGGAGAAAGCTTTCGATGGACTGACCGTTCGTCCTGCAACCGCGCTCGTTGATGGAAATCAAGCACCAAAACTGCCCTGCACCATCAAAACAATCGTTCGGGGAGATAGTCGCAGCCTTTCCATCGCCGCCGCTTCCATCGTTGCCAAGCATTACCGCGACACCCTGATGACTCGGATCGCAAATGATTTTCCACATTACGGATGGGAAACTAACGCCGGCTACGGGACGGTGCGACACATAAAAGCCCTTGAAATTCATGGAGTTACCATTCATCA
>JAGLRU010000008.1 GCA_023136145.1 Alphaproteobacteria bacterium | reverse complement strand
TTGCTATTTGTGATGGAGAAGTCTTCTTACCTATTGGTTATGTTTATGATTATAAACGCCTTAATGATGGTAATAATGGTCCCAATACCGGAGGCATGGGAGGCTATGTACCTAAAGAATGGCCATCTCCGGGAGTTCGGCAATTTATCAACGAAAATGTTTTTAAGCGTACTATCGAGGGTATGTTGACACGCGGTACACCTTTTAAAGGAATTCTTTTTGCGGGGCTGATGATCGACGGTGAGGATGTAAATGTTCTGGAATACAATACTCGTTTTGGAGACCCTGAAACACAAGCTCTTCTTCCGCTTATACAGGATGATATTGTGCCGCTGCTAAGTCGCGCCGCCCGCGGAACTCTTCACGGCGTGGAAACTCCATCCATTTCCAAGAAAGAATCTGTGCATATTATAATGACTTCTGAAGGCTATCCTGAAATTATTGGAAATAGTATGCGTCTTGGTACCAAGATCAATTTGCCTGAAAAACTACCGGATCAGAAAGCGGATGACGACACACTTCTTTTTGTAGCCGGGGCTAAAAAACAGGACAAATGCTGGGTCAATAGCGGCGGGCGCGTGCTTGGTGTAACCGGCCTTGGAGAAACAATGGAAGAAGCCCGTGCACAGGCTTATAAAGCCATCGAAGACATTCGCTTTGAGGGAGCGTACTGGCGTAAAGACATTGGTGAATAATGATAGAAAAATTCGTGGAGCAGTTCTGGCATCTGGTAACGGCTCAAACGCAGAGAATATTGTCAGCTTCTGCCAAAAACATGCAGAAACAATAGAAATTCCGGTCATAATCTGCGATCAACCGAAAGCTGGAATTATAAGCAAAGCCGAAAAACTCGGCGTTCCCTGCTCTGTTATTCCAGTTATGCGGGTGGATAATGACACAGCTTTGTCTGCCCGCGCTATACAGGAAAAAAAAGTCTTAGACGTTCTTTCTTCCTATAACATTGATTGGATTTTTCTTGCAGGATATATGCGTATTATCAGTGTTGATTTTCTTTCCCGCTTTGCAGATCAAGTGTTGAAAATTAACCGTGTTGTCAACATCCACCCTTCGCTCCTACCCGCGTTTCCGGGGAAAGACAGCTATCAGAGAGCTTATGACGCGAAAGTAAAGGAATCAGGAGTAACGCTGCATTTTGTTGATGCAGGTGTCGATACTGGATCAATAATAGCGCAGAAGAAATTCACACGCATTCCCGACGAAAGCTTCGAAGATTTCAAGGCACGAGGATTAGCACTCGAATACGAGGTTTACAGGGAATTTCTTGAACAATTGTCTAAAGGAAGAATAAATGCAGCCGGCAATTAGAATAGAGCTGGAATCAGAAATCACTAATCACCGCTTGGAAAAATGGGCGGAAGAAGCGCGTACTTGGCTTGGCGTGCAAGTGGAATCCATAGAAGAAGTGCAGGTTTACAAAATACAGCCACACCACGCAGCGAATGACGGAGAAATCATCTCTAAAATGCACAATGTATTTGTCGATCCTACTCTCCAGACTCTCCATACAAAGGACGGAAAATATACTTTCAACGGCAGACAGCCTTCTTTCGTTGCTGAAATATCGTTCCGCCCGGGTGTGACAGATAACCCTGCACGGTCTGCTGCGGAAGCATTTTCACTCGTAGGCATTGATGCTGATGTTGCCAGCGGTTCTCTATATTTTATGTTTGGAGATATTGATAAAAAGGGTGCGGAGAAAATTGCACAGGAACTTTTTTCCAACACCCTAATACAAAAAGCCGAAGTATGGGCGGCGGATAATTTTTACAAGATGGATAGGTTTGATTCTATAGCTCTGCCAAAAGTAGAACTTTCTTCCACTCCGCAAATAATGGAGGTATCTCTTGATCTTGACGATACAGGATTGGAAGCTTTAAGCAAAAATCGTTGCCTTGCCCTTACTGTTGATGAGTTAAAACATATCCGTGATTATTACAGTAAGCCGGATATTCAAGTTTCACGAAAATCAAAAAAACTTCCTATCAATCCAACTGATGTCGAGATTGAAATTTTGGCGCAAAGCTGGAGTGAGCATTGCAAGCATAAAATTTTCTCAGCGAAAATAGATTATCAGGATGCTTCCGGTGAAAAACAAACTATCGATAGCCTCTATCGCACTTATATCAAAGGGGCGACAAGTGAAATTGAGAAGGAGCGCAAGCTGGACTGGCTTATTTCCGTGTTTAGCGACAATGCCGGAATTGTTCGATTTGATGAAAAGATTGATCTTTGCATCAAGGTAGAAACGCACAACAGTCCATCAGCACTTGATCCTTACGGTGGTGCGTTGACAGGTATTCTCGGAGTTAACCGTGATATACTTGGATGCGGCATGGGAGCAAGGCCGATAGCCAATACGGACGTTTTTTGTTTCGCCCCTCCTGATATGCCCAAAACAGGTGAAGAAAAATATATGCCGGATGGTCCGAAGTCCCCGCGCAGGGTTCTTGAGGGTGTGCATCGCGGCGTAGAAAACGGTGGCAACAAAAGCGGCATTCCGACTATCAACGGCGCGTTCTTTTTTGACAGGGATTACGCCGGAAAGCCGCTTGTATTCGTTGGCACGGTGGGGGCGATGCCGCATACGCTTCCAGATGGACGACCTTCTTCCGCAAAAGAGCTTTCTTCTGGCGATAGGATTATGATGGTGGGTGGCGCGATTGGTGCAGACGGTATTCACGGTGCGACATTTAGCTCACTGGAACTAAACGATGATGCCCCTGCAACCGCTGTTCAAATCGGTGATCCCCTTACCCAAAAGCGTGTGACTGATTTTCTTTTGGAAGCCCGTGATCTCGGTCTTTACTCGACACTAACAGATAACGGCGCGGGGGGGCTTAGCTCCAGCGTTGGGGAAATGGCAATTATAAGCAATGGTGCCAGTCTTGACCTCGCACTCTGTCCTGTCAAATATCCCGGTCTTTCTGCATGGGAACTGATGGTTAGCGAAAGTCAAGAACGCATGACATTCGCCGTTCCACCATCACACGCTGCGTCATTTCTTAACCTCGCCAAAAAACATGGTGTTGATGCCACAGATATCGGAGATTTTAATAATAGCGGAAAGCTAACGGTTTTCTATGACGGAAAGCTTGCGGCGGAATTAGAGTTAAAGTTTATGCATGACTCCCTCCCGCAAATGGAACTAACGGCGGAATGGACTGGATCAAAACATCGTTCAGCATGGTCACCAACAACCGCATTAAACGAAGCGAAAGAACCCCTCCCCGCAAATATCGAAAGCATCCTGATAAAACTTCTTTCCTCCCCCAATATCACTTCCAAAGAAAAATGGGTGCGCTCCTACGATCATGAAGTTCAGGCGGCAACACATCAAAAGCCTTTTATCGGAAAATATTCGGATGGTGTGTCCGATGCCGGTGTTATCTGGCTTTATCCTCATGGTGGCGACAAGGATAACGGGATTGCTATCGGTTGTGGACTAGCTCCGCGTTTGTCATTAATTGATCCATATCTTATGGCGCAGTTTGCAGTCGATGAAGCCGTTAGAAACGTTGTCGCTTCCGGTGGCGATCCTGATATGTGCTGTTTGCTAGATAATTTCTGTTGGCCAGACCCAGTCGTTTCCGCCAAAAACCCGGAAGGTGCTTACAAACTTGGACAGCTTGTCCGCGCATGTCGAGGACTTTACGACATCTGCAAAGACTACGGCACACCGCTCGTTAGTGGCAAAGACAGCATGAAGAACGATTTTCGTGGCGCCGATAGACGCGGGCAGGAGATTGCTATAAGTGTTCTTCCAACTCTCCTAATAACAGCAATGTCTAGAGTGCCGATGGGAACAACTGTCGGCAGCGATTTCAAAGATAAAGGTGACTTGATTTATCTGCTTGGAAAAAGCGGGGCGCAGGGACTCGATGGTTCAGAATTTTCCTGCTATTTCGAGACGGAAAGCATGGCTCCCTCCATCGACTCCAATAAAAATATGATGCTTTACCGCAAGCTCCACATCGCTTTGAAACAAAGCCTAGTTAAATCTATGCATGATGTTTCTGAAGGCGGATTGTTGGTTGCTTTTGTTGAATCCATGATTGGCGGCAGACTGGGTGCTGAGCTTTTCATGGATAACAATGAGAAAGATTTTGTAGATGCTTGCTTTAACGAAGCACCAGGAAGATTTATTGTATCCATCGCGCTAAAACAGCAAGCCGCATTTGAGGAAGCACTTTCCGGTTGCGATATTCTTAAAATTGGATGCGTCACAGAAGATGCTCAAATTTCTTTCAAAGGAAGCCACTCCATCCCGTTGAAAATTCTCGTGCAAGCGTGGCAGAAAGGATTTTAATATGACGAAAAAGAATCCTCTATTTCTCGTTATGGCTGGCGATGGAATCAATTGTGAAAGAGAAACAGCTGCTGCACTGGAGCTTGCTGAAGCTACGGCGAAGATCGTTCATATCAACGACCTGATGGAAACGCCGCAGATGCTGGCGGATGCGCAGGGGCTTGCTATACCGGGCGGTTTTTCGTTTGGTGATGAATTGGGCAGTGGTCAAATACTGGCTCTAAAAATCCGCCATAGGCTTGGAGATGCCTTCTTTAAAATGGTGGAGGATAAAAAGCCTGTTATCGGTATCTGCAACGGCTTTCAGGTATTAGTAAAACTGGGGCTTTTGCCTTTTCCATCGGACCCATCTCGAAAGCTGGCATTAGCTTCTAACGAATCCGGACGGTTTATCGACAAGTGGGTTACGCTAAATGTAAATCCGAAAAGTGTATGCCTCTGGACAAAAGACCTGCCTTTCGATTCTTTTGAACTGCCAATTCGTCACGGTGAAGGCAGGATCGTTTTTAGAAAGGGGCAGGAAGATGCTATATATCAAACTCTTGTCAAGCAGGGGCTGATTCCTCTCACTTATACAGAGAACGTAAACGGTTCTTATGGCAGAATAGCTGCGCTGACTGATCCGTCCGGCATGGTTCTTGGTCTGATGCCACACCCGGAAGCATTTGTCTCGCAAAGGACTTACAAAAAGACAGGAAGGCAGAGCGAGGGCGATGGTCTCCTGATCTTTAAAAATATCGTCGGAATTCTTAAAAATTAAAGGGATGCAGAAGAATGAAAAACAATACACCTAAAATCAGGCGTGCGCTTATCAGTGTTAGCGACAAATCTGAACTTGCGGAGCTTGCTGCAAAACTGCACAGCCTAAAGGTGGAGATTATTTCCTCCGGCGGTACAGGAAAGTTCCTGCGTGAAAACAACATTCCCTTCACCCCGATAGAAAAAGTCACCGGAAATCCTGAATGCTTTTGCGGACGCATGAAAACGTTAAGCTTTCAAGTAGCTAGCGCTCTCCTGTTTCGGCGTGAAAATGCAGAGGACATCAAGGAAATAGAAAAACTTAATATCAAATCTATTGATCTCGTGGTGTGCAATCTCTATCCGTTTGAGGATATTGCCAAACGCCCACATACATGGGATGAGCTTATTGAAAATATAGATATAGGCGGTCCCACTATGATCCGCGCCGCCGCCAAGAACAATAAGTCCGTTGGCGTTGTTACCGATCCTTCCATGTATGGTGCCGTTATTTGCGATCTGGACGAAACGAATGGTCATTTACACCCTGAGACATTGCAAAAAATGGCTCTTGAGGCTTTCCGCCACACTGCGCGATATGATGCGATGATCGCTGCGAAGATGGAAGAAGAATGGAACGAGGAAATCAAAACAATTATCCTCTCACCTAAGGGAGCCTCTCCTCTCCGTTACGGTGAAAACCCTCACCAGAAAGCATGGGTATATACCGATCCTTTTAACGCCGGAATCGCGGGAACAATTCCTTTGCAAGGGAAGGCATTATCTTATAATAATTTGCTGGATGCTGACACTGCTTGGCGTTGTTGCGGGGATGTTGCGGCACTCTGCCTAAACGAATTTCCGGCATCGGTTTCTATCATCAAGCACTTAAGTCCTTGTGGTGCTGCTGTGGCGAAAACATCTATGGACGCATTGCAGAACGCATGGGACGGGGATCCCGTCAGCAGTTTTGGCGGCGTTATCTGCTTTAATCAGGAAGTCGATAAAGAAGTCGCTGAATGGCTTAATAAATATTTTGTGGAAGTCATTATAGCACCCAACTATTCCCCGGAAGCTTTGAGTATTTTTTCCTCCAAAAAGAACCTTCGTCTTCTTAAGGTCAATCCTTATGATGGAACTTGCAAGCCACCAGTTGTACGCTCAATTTCTGGTGGTTGGCTTGTGCAGCAAGAAGATACCGGTGCCGATGCCGAATTTAAACTTGCCACAAAAATAGAATTTCCACTTGAAAAGAACGCTCTAACCAAATTCGGCGTTATTGCCTGCAAATACTTGAAAAGCAATGCTATCGGCATTTTCGGAGCATCAGAGAAAGGATTTAGCATGATCGGTGCCGGCATGGGGAACCCTAACCGCGTAGTTAGCATGAGACAGGCTGTTGAAAAAGCACGGGAGAACGGACATAAAGACTTGTCCGAAGCCATCCTTGTTTCCGATGCTTTTTTCCCATTCCCCGACAATATCAGCATTGCGGACAAAGCTGGAATTCGCTATATCATCCAGCCCGGCGGCAGCATCAAAGACAAAGACATTATTCAAGCCTGCGACGAGGCAGAGATCGCTATGACCTTTACCGGACGCAGACACTTCAGGCATTGAGGAGAGACCCCATGCAAAAGAAACAAACTATCTCCTATAAGGATGCCGGAGTTGATGTTGACAAGGGGGACGCTTTTGTCGAAAGCATTAGGGCGAGGGTTCAAAGCACCTACAATGATCGAGTTGTCTCAGGTATCGGCGGTTTTGCCGCTCTATATAAAATGGCTGGTGGGAAACTTCTGGCTACAGGAACGGATGGCGTTGGAACGAAAGTTAAGATCGCTCAGCTCCTCGACATGCACGATACTATCGGCATCGATCTTGTTGCAATGTGTGTGAATGACATCATCTGCACTGGCGCGAAACCGATGTTTTTCCTCGATTATATCGCAACAGGAAAACTGGAACTGCGCGTGGCGGAAGAAATTGTAAAAGGAATCGTGGAAGGCTGCAAACAATCCGAAGCCGCGCTGATCGGTGGAGAAACGGCAGAGATGCCGGGGCTTTATCAAACCAGTGAATATGATCTCGCCGGATTTGCGGTTGGTGAAGTAGATGAAAAAGATGTCCTGACCGGCGACAAAATCAAGGATGGGAATACGCTGATCGCGTTGGCCTCTTCCGGCCTTCATTCTAACGGATTTTCGCTTGTCCGAAAGCTAGTGAAGGAGAATGAGAAAAAACTGCTCACCGAATGTCTGACCCCTACCCTTATCTATTGGAATGCCGTAAAGAATATTTTTCCTTTTATCAACGGCATGGCGCATATCACAGGCGGGAGCTTTGCCAATATCCCACGCATAAACAAGAAATTCGATTATGTCGTTGAGACCTTGCCTAAGCCTGACGAGATTCCTTCTGTTTTGGATGAAATGACTGGACGTTCCGGTCTTTCGGGAACTGAGCTTTACACGACTTTTAATATGGGTGTTGGTCTTGTGCTTGCTACTTCTGACGCAGATAAAATAACGGCGCATCTAACTGAAATCGGTCAGAAGTACTGGAAAATAGGACATACAGTAAAAGGACAAGGCAAAGTTAAAGTCCGGTCAGGAAAGGACTGTTTCATTATTCAGTAATGTTGGAAGCATTTTTAAACATCAAGATGCAAAGACACCAAATTTTTCGCGTTCTTTTATAGTGCTTTCTAAATTTTCTGATAAATTTTGACAATTTTGGTTAATTTTGCATCCACGTCATGCCCGCCTTTCGCGGGCATCTGGTAGACTGTCCAGCCGTCATTATGAGTCTTTTGTGACTTTCTTTCCATCATAAGACGCACGGATACGCTTCCAAACCCCCGCGCAAGGCGGGGGTGACTGCACTCTCAATAAATTTGACATAAATTTAGAAATAACTATATATGAAAATATATTACACCTTGATATTATGTATTTTAAGGAGACTTTATTAACAAGATGTTAAAAAATATCTTTGATAAAAATAAGGACAGTCTTAAACTGTAACTCTAGTTTGCAAATATCGATTGATTCTTGAATCATTCTATTTTAGTTGACGTTTCGGGTGTGCATTTTTGCTTTTGTGATGCCTGAGGGGTTATTTTAAAGATAGCCATACAAAGAGGTTTCTTCTTTCCGATTTCCCTATTGGAAGAAGAGGTTGAGCGGGCAAAGGAATTATAACCTTTGCCCGTTTTCTTTGATGGGTCGGGTGTGCTACAGCTACTTTGCAAAGAAAAAGGAATTAAATCGCTATGACAGATCAAAAATTGAAAGTTACCTCTTCCATTTCTGTTGACGTGGATGCGCTATGTGCCGGATTTATCAGCCGCAAGGCGAAAATTGGAGTAATTGGTCTTGGATATGTTGGATTACCGCTGATTTGCGCGATGTGCGATAAGGATTTTCAGACCGTTGGCTTTGATATTGACTCCAAAAAGATCGAAAAGCTGAATTGCGGAGAGTCTTATATCGGTAATATCCATAATGATAAAATCAGCACTTTCGTAAAGAGCAGAAAACTCAAGCCTACCTGCCAATTTAATCTGCTGTCCGAGATGGACGCTATCATCATGTGTGTGCCAACACCGCTTAACAAGAACCGCGAGCCGGACATGAGTTATATCATTGAAACCTCGAAATCGATTGCCGCACACCTCCGCCCCGGCCAGTTGATTGTTTTAGAATCGACATCTTATCCCGGGACAACACGTGACGTGGTGCGTCCTATTCTCGAAGAAGCAACCGGCTTAAAATCAGGTGTGGATTTCTTCCTCGCCTTTTCGCCGGAACGCGAAGACCCCGGCAATCAAGATTATCACACCGCAACTATTCCAAAAGTAGTCGGCGGTGATGGTTCGGAGGCACTTAAGCTCGCCCAAACCATGTACGATCAGTTTGTATCTAAGACCGTAGCAGTTTCTTCTTCTAATACGGCGGAAGCGGTGAAGTTGACGGAAAATATTTTTCGCTCGGTGAATATTGCGCTCGTCAACGAATTGAAAGTGATATACGACGCAATGGGCATCGACATCTGGGAAGTGATCGA
>JAGLRU010000079.1 GCA_023136145.1 Alphaproteobacteria bacterium | reverse complement strand
GCTGCTGTTGTTCGCTGCGATCAGGGTTCCCATCGGATCAAAAATACGTTAATATGCTCCG
The DNA here is from genome assembly GCA_023136145.1 of Alphaproteobacteria bacterium. Classification (GTDB taxonomy): domain Bacteria; phylum Pseudomonadota; class Alphaproteobacteria; order Micavibrionales; family UBA2020; genus PALSA-926. The sequence continues at coordinate 5,715 of JAGLRU010000079.1, read as the reverse complement.
AAGGGAGTAACCAGAATATTGATGGCCTTTTTTTCACGCCCATCTTCGCGCAGGCTCAAAGTCAAAAAGCGTGGTCGCATACCCTTGCTGCCAGTTTCTTTGCAAAGTTTCATTGCGCACCGCTTAACTGACCTCGTTGGCATAGCATTTGTCACCGCAGGTTTTTGTTTGGCCATGATCTTGTTTACTTTCAACGTCAATGACCCTTCCTTCAACACGGCATCTTCCGGTGGGGAAATTCATAACGTCTTTGGTGGTTTTGGCTCTTGTACGGCTGATATTCTTCTTCAGACGCTTGGATTAGCCTCATGGCTTTTTGTTATTGCTTTTATAGTCTGGGGATACCGTATCCTTGCTCGCAAGCCGCTCGCCCCTTTGGACAGAAGATTATTCTTGCTGATTGTTGCCGTAATCACGGGAGCCGTTGCTTTATCTAGTATCCCATCATCCGAATCATGGGGGATTGGCTCAGCTCTAGGTGGCAGTATCGGCGCAGGGATTTTTAACGTCATAAGCGATCTACTGCAGAATTGGCTTGGTGCTACCGCATTTATGTTCGTGGAAATTTCGGCGTTTGGAATTTTCGCTCTTAGTTGTCTTCTGGCACTTGGCATCGAATTCCGCGAATGGGCGACGGGACTGGTTTTTGTTCGTAACGTGATGGCAACCTTATCATCCTTAGTGATAAATGTCATAGAACGCTTCAGGGAATGGCATAGTCTCCATACATCCGCCAATCTAGCACCAGTGAAAAAGCCTAGAATCAGGTTTCTCGAAGATTCTAAGTCTGAATCGAAGAGCGCGAAAACCAGCAAAGTCATGTCTTCACTCTATGCTGCGCGCCGAAAGCCTGTTGTGACACCACGCCTTGGAAAATCCAAATCATCGGTGGACAGAGAAAATAGGCAGAAACAACTCAATTTGCGAACATCCAATGATGAATGGCAACTGCCTTCTCTTGATCTCCTTGATAATCATGTTAACGCCTTCAGCATTCGACTGGATGAAGCCTCTCTCCAGAAAAACGCAGGGATGTTGCAATCAACACTTCATGATTTTGGTGTAGAAGGAGACATCCTGAAAGTCAGACCTGGGCCTATCGTCACTCTTTATGAGATGGAACCAGCTCCCGGTACTAAAACATCACGCGTTATCGGCCTTTCCGACGATATCGCCAGGTCGATGAGTGCGATCTCTGTTCGTATCGCTGTTGTACCGGGTAAGAACGCTATCGGTATGGAATTGCCTAACGTGAAACGTGAAACGGTTTTCCTCAAGGAAATATTATCCTCCAAAGATTATCAGAAAACACCATGCCACCTGCCGCTGGCATTAGGCAAGAACATCGCCGGAGACTCCGTAATCGCCGACCTGTCGCGTATGCCGCACTTGCTCGTAGCCGGCACTACTGGATCAGGGAAATCAGTTGCTCTCAACACTATGATCCTTTCTTTGCTCTATCACATGTCGCCTGAGCAATGTCGGTTTATTATGATTGATCCGAAGATGTTGGAGCTTTCCGTCTATGACGATATTCCACATTTGTTAACACCAGTTGTTATTGAATCGCACCGCGCTATTACCGCACTTAAGTGGGCTGTGCGTGAGATGGAAGACAGATACCGCGCCATGTCGAAGCTTGGTGTGCGCAACGTTGATGGATTTAACGAGCGTCTTCGCGATGCACTCGCAAAAGGCGAAGTGCTAATGCACAAAATACAGACTGGGTTCGATTCCGATACCGGCAAGCCAATTTTTGAGGAGCAGCCAATCTCTCTGGTGGAGCTGCCATATATCGTCATTATTGTTGATGAATTCGCCGACTTGATGCTTGTCGCCGGCAAGGAAGTCGAGAACGCAATTCAGCGTTTAGCACAGATGGCGCGGGCGGCTGGTATACACCTTATCATGGCGACACAACGCCCTTCTGTAGATGTTATCACTGGCGTTATCAAGGCGAATTTTCCGACTCGAATCAGTTTTCAGGTCACTAGCAAAATTGACAGTCGCACCATTCTGGGCGAAGGCGGAGCAGAGCAGCTTCTTGGTCAGGGCGATATGCTTTACATGGCTGCTGGTGGGCGCATAACGCGCGTACATGGTCCTTTCGTAGGCGATAATGAAGTTGAAAAAGTAGTTAAACACCTTCGCACACAAGGCACACCGAACTATATCGACGGCGTTACCGAGGATGAGGAAGAGGATGTCGCTGGTTCCGGTGGTACGGGAGGAATACCTGATGACCTGTACGATCAGGCCGTTCAGATAGTCTTGCGTGAACGGAAGGCTTCTACCAGCTTTATTCAGCGTCATTTGCAGATCGGTTATAATCGCGCCGCTAGCATTATCGAACGCATGGAAAAAGAAGGACTTATCAGCGAGGCAAACCATGTCGGAAAACGTGAAATCTTATCAGAAAATTATGGGACGTAAAAAAAATGAAAAAATTAGCAATAGGACTATCTTTCTTCGCAATCATCGCAATCATCGTCTTCTCCTCGACGGTATTCGCTGCAAAGAAATCGATTGATTTTCGTCGGACGCTCTTTGTACCAGTTGGGCAAAAAACGCTAAAGCTGGAAGCACCTAAGGGTATGTGCTTCCTTGACCAGACATCATACTCTGAAGGTTTGATCCACAAAACTTTCTCAGACCTTATCCAGAAAAAGGGGGATCAGGTTCTTCTCGCTGTTTTTGCGGACTGCAACAGTCTTGCAAATTATGGAGGAACGGTTGACATCAGCGAAATCCTGTTCAACACCGGCGTTGTTACATGGATGAATCCATCCATCGGGGAAACGACCGCAATGTCACGGCAGGATTATCTGGATATGCGTGAAGTTTCCTTTCGTCAGTATGCAGAAGACGGAGCTGGAGACCTCGGAATCCTGCTAGAAGAAAACACGCATCGGACGGAAAGCAATGTATCATTGGGAATGACAGGCAAAGTTAATATGACAAAGGGGAAATTCGATAGCACCGGCGTGCTTGCCACCACCACAATTCGGAACATTCCGATAGAAGTCATGCTTCGATACACTCGCAAGAATCCGCCTTCAATTGAAAACATCTATCTCATAATGGACAAATTTATGGCGCAGCAAATCGCCCTGAACGAATAGATGTCCATACGGTGGGTGGTAGCATTTATTTTCATCTTTCTTGGGTTGTTTCTGTTTCCGGTTTTTGCTGGTGCGGAGCAGGGGCAGTTGCAGGAAGTCAAGGCGGTCGAAGCGTATATCAACAGCATTTCGACGCTTCGGGCGCAATTTGTCCAGACTACCGGTGATGGCAAACAGGTTGGTGGTACCTTTCTGCTGAAACGTCCCGGCAAGATACGCTTTGAATACGAGCCCCCTCTTACGGATTTTATCGTGGCTGACGGCACGTTTATCTACTACTACGATGGGCAAATGAAGCAGCAAAGCAATATTCTTATTAGTAAATCCCTTGCCAGCTTTTTTCTCAGGCCGGATCTAAAATTTTCAGAAGATATTAGTGTATCCGGCATTAAACGCGATGATGGCCTGCTGTTGGTGACGCTGGTTAAGTCCGAAGACCCTCTGTCAGGCTCCATCACCTTGATTGTTGCCGAAAATCCGATGCAGCTTAAAAAATGGATCGTCGTGGATGCGCAGGGTTTGATCACGGAAGTTGAGTTGTTCGATGTCGAGTCGGGGATCAAAATTGATGATGATTTATTTTATTATTACGATCCTGAGCGCAAAAAACCTTCCTATAACTAAGATTAATCTTTTATTAATAAATAGATAAGGTTATTTGCAGATACACCGAAAGTACTGGAAATTAAAGATTCTTGCAATTTCCACAACTCGTTGATAGAATGTAAAAGTGTTAAGTTTTCGTTTGTAAAATGCTTTTGGTGCCAGAGTTATGGTTCTGATTTATGCTACGGCGAAATTGTTTTTGCGTTAATTTTATGGAAGGCTTGTGTTATGGACATAAGGATGAAAGACGAACATAATAATAGATACAATAAAATAGTCGGGAAATTATCAAACGCAAACGATAAAGAAACGTTTATGGAGTTACAAGAAGAGGCGATAAACTTTTTGGACACAATCCCAGCAAAGAATTCTGAATATCTAGAATTTATGGTAGACCAAATAGCTGTTCTTTATGATAAGATTAATGAGAAGTTTAAAAAGTATACAAAAGATATGGATGCTAATAAAATTGTGCCGGGAGAACGTGGGGATTTTTATAAAGCAACGTTAGATGAAATAAAGGCAATAGATAGTCAAGAGGGCTTACAGGAACTTTTTGAAAAAACGAATGCCATCTACAAAGAAGCATTTGATGCCGAAACTTCCGAGGAAGTAAAAAATGATTTGATCAATGCTGGAAATGCTCTTTTTGAAGAAATCGACAAAAGGAGTGCAGAAATATCCGAGATGCCAAGTATTGGCACCCCAACTTCTACAATCCCGAATTATACCCACACCGCTCCGTTAACAAATGTGACTGCTCCGGCTGCTGGCGCTGCTCCGACTGCTGGCGCTGCTCCGACTGCTGGCGCTGCTCCGACTGCTGGCGCTGCTCCGACTGCCGCCGCTGCTCCGGCTGCTGCTGCCGCTGCTCCGACTGCTGCCGCTGCTCCGACTGCCGCCGCTGCTCCGGCTGCTGCTGCTCCGACTGCTGCTGCCGCTCCGGCTGCTGCTGCGGGTACTACTCCGGTTGTTGGTATTCCGCCTAATCTATCCGATACAGGGAAAAAGCTGTTTGAGGAAATCAAAGAGTATTGGGGGGAAGGAAACTATAACGCCGCCATGTACGTCCGAGCCGATGACCCAAACATAACTAAATATGCAAGTTATGACGGAATGATGAGTTATATGCGTTCGGATATAGATGATACGGATGATGTGGAAGACAAAGAAAACGGATTTGATCTGCGTCTTGAGAATAAACGTAAAATCAGCTGGAGAATTAATCAAGATAGTGGATTTGAAAACATTACAAGCACTAAAAAGGGCTTTGAGCAAAAAGATGCTGACGCGATGGTTGCGTTGTCAAGAATGCGTGGCTGGAAAGAGTTCACCGTTGGTGGAAAAGCAGATGCTAAGGAAAAGCTCTGGCTTGCTGTGCAAAAGATGAATTGGAAAGAGCAAAGACTCTTTGAACACAATGGTGGAGCACCTGAAGACTATGTTCAAGCTTACGTCAAAGACTTTAAAGTAGAGAAAACTGCCCCGATTTATCTTGAGTGGAAGGCGGAAGAAGCAAGACTTGAATTACTGTATCCAAGACCACCAGTTGCTCCGGCTGCTGCTCCGGTTGCTGCTCCGGCTGCTACAACTGCTGCCGCTGCTCCGACTGCTGCCGCTGCTCCGGCTGCTGCTGCTCCGGCTGCTGCCGCTGCTACGACTGCCGCTGCTGCTGCTGCCGCTGCTACGACTGCCGCTGCTACAACGGCTGCTGCTGCTCCGGCTCAAACGATAATTCCGACTGCTGCTGCCGCTGCTACAACGGCCGCTGCTGCTCCGGCTCAAACGATAATTCCGACTGCTACGACTGCTGCTGCTCCAACTGCTGCTGCAACGGATGATCTTGTTGCGCGTATTGACGATGATGGCGTGGATGCTGCTGTCTCTGAGATGAGACGTGCGGCTCCTGCTGCTGCCTTTGAAGCTGATGCTGCTCGCGCCGCGCCTTCTGCTTTTGCTGGTTTGAAGATGCAGGCTGATATCTCTG
>JAGLRU010000078.1 GCA_023136145.1 Alphaproteobacteria bacterium | reverse complement strand
TCTACTGAAGGCTAATTGGTATTAGAAGCTGTAATTCAGCCCTGCAGAATATATCAGCGCATGGTTGGTGATATCAAAGCCAGAGCTGTCGAATTTCATGCTTTGGTAGCGTACAAGACCGCGCAAACTGACTTGATCGGTAAAGCTGTATTGCGCTCCTGCACCAGCGCGTAGGCCAAATTCACTTTGGTCGTCGCTGATAGAACCAGCCACGCCATTCACCGTGCCATTCAGCGTGAGGTCAGCTTTTATCCAGCTTATGCCAGCTGTTCCGATAAGCTCAAACTTTCCGGCATCCTCAATAGGCATATAGCCCAAGCCGTCCAGTGTTATGCCTTGCATTTTTACGTCCGTTGAAGCCAGAACATCGCCGGGAGTTCCTGTAATGCCGGAAATATCAAAGTTGACGCTTTTATTGCCTTCCTCAGTGCGAAAATAACCAAACTCCGCGCCGAAATATTTATTGAAACGATTACCTACATGGATATTACCCCCGTTTAGGCTGTCATCCATAGCTGCATCAAAGCCATTGTCGTAGTCCACGCTATATCGTTGCAGATCGAAACCAATATAGGGATGAAAGAAGTCATCCCCGTTCGGTGCGGCAGCTTGTGCTGGAATTCAAAGTGTTAGCGTTATAAGGCAGGCAGTTGTTGAGAGTAGTTTTTTCATCGGTTTTGACTCCTGTAAAGAACAAAGAAAAAGCCACCAGAGGTGTCTCTGGTGACCGGAGATTAGAAACCGCTAAAAACGAAACGGCGTGACGGTCTTTAGACCGAGGCCATTGGACATCCAGAACCATATTTGCACATGATCCCACCGCCACTCCCCGGTCATAAACCGAGAAGTGACATCCTTGATGCCTATCTTTTTGAGAAAGACATCAATAACGACTGATGTCAGCCGCGTTTTTAAAGGGTTTCTACGCCCCGGAACTGCACAGACAACCCATGCAGTCTCGCAAACGATGCTAATGGAAAGGTCATGACGTGGCAAAGGGATAATCGTCTATTGGTTACCTCTAAAAACCCTCTTTTGCGTCATTCCGTCAGAATGACGAGATTAGAGAATTTTGAGATTTTTAGAGGTGACCTTTAATGAATTGACTCAATCTCATCCC
>JAGLRU010000077.1 GCA_023136145.1 Alphaproteobacteria bacterium | reverse complement strand
ATTGAAGATAAAATCAACGACTACGATGATGACGAAACATTGGGTCAAATATTCGCTGGTTTCACGCCTAACAGCAACCCGCACGTCTTCGGGAGTGTCGATGGTCTTAGATTTCTACCGGGACGCGGAGGCATCGTTATAACTGGACTACCACAAATACCAGGACAAGGCAGCGTAACTCCTCGCACATTAACAGCTTTGGAGCTTGCGGGTTTGGAACCTGCCGCCGGTGGTGGTGACGAAGGAGACGGCGAAAATTCCGTAATAGCGTCTTGCTGGTCGCAGGCTATCGGACTGTTGGATGGTAAAAACGTCATTAATATAGATTTGTACCAAGACGATGAAACCGAGGCAGCAAAAGCTGCCAGAGCCTGCAAGGGCGCAATCTAACGTTCGTCCGATTTTTACATAGAAATCCTTCGGTGCATAAATATTGCATCGGAGGGTTTTTTAATTTTAGAATAGTTTGTTTTTTTTGAAAAAAATCATATTTTAGGTATAATGTCATATCTGTTTTTATTAAGCCTTTTTTCAGGAGATAAATCATGAAAAAAAAATATAGATTTTTGCTCTCTATCGGTGCCGTTCTAACATGGATCGTTTTGACATCAATTGCTCAGGCACAGCTAGTTGTTCCAAGTACGGCAGAGCCGTCTCGTGTTCAGGAACAAATATCACCATTGCAAGCTCCCAAAGCTCTTGATGGTACAAGTGTCATCACACCTAAAAGAACAAGAGCAAAAGCTCCGGCAGGTGCTGAAAAAACGAAATTCCAGTTGGTCTCTGTCAAAGTCACTAAAATGACGGCTTATACTGATACGGATGTTTTTCCGTTGTACGAAAGCATGGTCGGAAAAACAATTTCCCTTGCTGATATTTACGGACTGGCAGAAAAACTCACTACTAAGTACCGCAATGACGGTTATGTACTTACACAAGTCATCGTTCCTCCGCAGACTATAGAAAGCGGACATATCAAGCTGCGTGTGGTAGAAGGTTTTGTCGATGACGTTACATTTCAGGGAAGTACGCGCGGGGACATCTCTTATCTCCAACCTTATGCCGACAAGATAAAAGCCTCCAAACCTCTGAACGCAAAAACACTGGAAAGATACCTATTGCTAATAAACGACCTGTCTGGCATGTCGGCAAAAGCTGTTCTATCCCCATCTACAAAAACGCCGGGTGCGTCGAACGTAACACTGGTTGTTGAACAAAAACCGGCTGACGCTTCTTTTGTGATGGACAATCGCGGATCGAGGTATATGGGTTCACTACAATTCAACGCCGGAGCACGCCTCAACAACGCATTAGGTTTTTACGAAGCCCTCAACCTGCAAGTTGCTACGGCTCCAGATGGATGGCCTAAACGCGAAATGGATAACCTAAATATAGGCGTGTCCGTTCCGATTCAATATGAAGGAACGAAAGTTACTTTAAACGGCGGTGTCACTCCGACTCATCCGGGATATACGCTATCGGAATTCGATGTTAAGGGCATGTCTCACGCCTTAAATCTTGAAGTGATGCATCCCTTTATTCGCTCCCGTAGCGAAAATTTATACGTAACGCTCAAGTTCAATTACCTAAACGCGAAGCGCACGGATAATTTGGGCGGTCCCCCAATAAAGGATAAACTTCGCGTGGTGCGCCTAAACTCAACGTATCAGTTTACTGATCGACTTTTCGGCATAAACACAATAAACGCCGAAATCAGCAAAGGCTTTGATATTTTTGGTGGCTCCAGCAAAGGCGATGCGAACATGACCCGTGCTAACGGCGATCCGGGATTCTTCAAGGGCACTGCTGAAGCATCTCGCTTGCAACGCATAACGGATATGTTTGACATTTTCGTCGGAGCAACAGGGCAATTGTCCGCAAATACTCTGCTGGCTTCAGAAGAATTCGGCGTTGGTGGTGCTAGCTACGGCAGTGCTTACGATAACTCCGAAATCACCGGAAAGAACGGAGTGGCTATGAGGTTGGAACTTCGCGCTAATCCTCTGCCCCCATCACAACTCCAGAAATTGCAATTCTATGGCTTCTATGACATAGGCAAAGTATGGGATCCAAATAACGCAGTCGCCAGTGACCACATCCGTTCCATCGCTTCTGCTGGCACGGGACTTCGCATGTCTTTAAACGAAACTTTTTCCGCATCCTTTGAGGTTGCTGTTCCATTGACCAGTGAAGTTGAAACTATGCAAGACGACCACACTCCTCGACTATTCGGCTCCCTTACAGCAAGGTTCTAATCTAAAAACTTTCACTTTCTCTTGTCACCCCCGACTTGTTCGGGGGGTCTAAAAGCGCGTCTGCGAGTCTTATAAGTCTATATGACGGCAGGACTGCCTTTTGGATGCCGAAACATAAAAGCCTGCCCCCCGCGAAGGCGGGGAGGACTCTCTTAATAACTTTAGGAATGACTATATAAACCAAAAAACCTACGCACTATGTCGACGACTAGCTGAACCTGTTTTACTACGAGGAGAATCGAACTTTCTGCTTCTAGAACGCGGACCTTTAAAACTGCGGTTTCTTTGTTCTTCTCTGCTCCATCCACCGCCACCTCTTCCACGTTTGTTTTGCGGACGGTCGTTTGTACGAGGAGCTTGTGTTTTATCGCCGGGATTCATTAGCTTGTGAATTGCGTGCCAGAGTCTTCCATCTGATGGCGTGATAAAGGCAACGGCAGCACCTATAGCACCTGCGCGCGCGGTACGACCAATACGGTGAATGTAATCTTCCGCGCATTGCGGCAAATCATAGTTGATGACATGCTCAATATGCGGAATATCAAGACCGCGAGCAGCGACATCTGTGGCCACCAAAATACGAAATCTTTTATTGCGAAATCCTCTAATAACGCGGTCACGCTTATTTTGAGCCAGATTGCCATGTATAGTATCTGCCTTGAAATCTGCCTTACAGAGCTTTTCTGCCATACGTCTTGCGCCATGCTTTGTTTTGACGAACACAAGAATGGAGCCTTTGCGCTCATGGAGCTGACTTAAAAATTGCGTATACTTATCACCTTCGCTGACATGCAACAGTTCCTGCTTAATGCTAGCGAGTGGCGCGATTGTAGAGCCTATTGAAACACGCTCCGGCTTAATCTGATATTTTTGAGCCAGTCTTTCGATCTCCGGCGGGATGGTTGCCGAGAACAACAGCGTCTGGCGGGTTTTCGTCATAAATTTGAGAATCTTATCAATCTGAACGCCAAAACCCATGTCGAGCATACGATCAGTTTCGTCCAACACCAGAAAATCGGCATTAGCAATGTTGAGACTGTGACGCTCCAGATGATCGTTGATGCGCCCCGGCGTACCGACGATAATACGCGGGTTCCGCTTTAGTTGCTGATATTGCTTCGGCATCGGCTCTCCACCAATCAGCAATGCAGTTTGAATATTGCGATGTTCGACAAGAAGCGGTTGCAGCGTCGATAGCACCTGCGCCGCAAGTTCGCGAGTCGGAGTCATAATAACACCCATACTGCGCGGCTCTTTTATCAGTTTCACGATCAGCGGAATGCCAAAAGCGGCAGTCTTGCCAGTACCCGTCTGGGCGGAGCCGAGAACGTCGCGTCCTTGCAGTGCAAACGGAATGGATTTTGCTTGAATCGGAGTTGGCGAGGTAAAACCAATTTTCTTGATGGAAGCGAGAACAGAATCCGGGAGACCCAGATCTTCAAAAGTAGTCATTTATTTCATATCCTTACATAAACATGTGTCAGCACCCCCGCATCACCATGACGAGGAAGTTAAGAGCGTAGTAACCTGACAGCATAGAGGTGCTCAGGTTCCAACTCTTTGACAAATGCTAGGAAAGGAGAGCGGTTGCACTGCTTTCATTCATATCGTTCTTTAGATATGACTGACCATGCTTTTTGTTTTTGTGTTTATTGGCGCGGTCAAAATGCGTAAGGCATAGAGTTATCTAAACTCGAAAATCACTATACACAAATTTTACAAAATAACAAGGAAATAATTATCAGGCAATTACATCACTGCTTCGGAACGGTTTCGACAAGACCTAAATTCATTTCCAAAGCCTCACACAGCATGTGCCCAAGTATGATATGCATTTCCTGTATTCTGGCGGTTGTCGGCGACGGTACGTTAAGAAGAATGTCGCAAAGGGAAGCCATATCTCCGCCGGTCTTGCCAGTTAAACCGACGGTAACAATCCCCCTATTCCGCGCCTCCATCAACGCATTAAGGATGTTTCGACTGTTGCCAGATGTGCTGATGCCTATTGCCACGTCGCCTTTTTTGCCAAGCGCAGCAATCTGACGAGAGAAGATATGGTCAAAACCAAAGTCGTTGCCGATTGCCGTTAATGCAGAAGTATCAGTAGTAAGCGCGAGTGCTGCAATCGGAGCACGATCGGCTCTGTAACGAACGGTCAACTCTGTTGCAAGATGCTGGGCATCCGCCGCACTGCCGCCATTGCCGAAAAACAAAATTTTACCTCCAGCAGAAATGCTGGCGGTGACCGCCACCAACAATTCCTCAAACGGCTCAACGAGCGCGTGGCAAGTCGACCTCCCAACAGACTCATGTTCGTCAAATTCAGCTTGCCAGAAAGCGGCATAAGAGAATGTCATTTTACTTCCTTACCGGAATTCGTCCGGTCAATCGTCTTCGCAAAACCTATTGCAACCTTATATCTGTAAGCCTCCGAAGGATTAATCATCGGAATTTTGAGGATATGTTCCTCAACGCTAACGCCCTTTCCATCTTTATCAAACTCAATTTTCGTAGAAAAAGCTTTTCTTTGCAAAATATCCTCCTCCGGCGAAAGAATCGCTATGAAGTAGGACAGTTTTTTCTCTTTCAGTGCTACTTCTGCGGCTACTTTTCTGGCATTAAACGGTAACGTCAAACTAATCTCGACCATATTCTTCTCAAACTTGCACTCTCCAGAAAAGCCTCCGATTCGTGCTTCCGCACCATTGGAAATAACAGTCGAGGCATTGGCTACAAAACCCGTTTTAGGACACAAAAAACCCTCCTCCGACTGGGAGAACATGGCACAACCGGACAATAAAAGAACGACCAGAAAAGCGATGATACGCATTATGAACCTCATTTTCTTACAGGATACTCCGCATACGGCCTCGACTCAAGACAGCATAAACGGATATATTCCCTCAAATGAGGAAACCGCTGCTAAAAATCATTCTAGCTCGTCCACGCGGGTTTTGCGCTGGAGTGGAACGAGCAATAGAGATTGTCGAGCGTGCCTTGCGGAAGTTCGGTGCTCCTGTCTATGTACGGCATGAAATTGTACATAACAAACATGTGCTGGAAAACCTTAAGAAAAAAGGGGCCGTTTTTATCAAAGAGCTGGATGAAGTTCCGAAGGGAGAACAGGCTCCGGTTATTTTTTCCGCTCATGGCGTTCCCAAAAAAGTGCCGGAGGAGGCGCAACGTCGCAACCTAATTTATATCGATGCCACATGCCCACTCGTAACCAAAGTACACAGAGAAGCAGAAGCACACCATCGCGAGGGGCATCAGGTCATCCTAATAGGTCATGCAGGGCATCCCGAAGTCATAGGAACGATGGGACAATTACCAGAAGGTTCTGTAATTTTGGTGGAAAAAAAAGAGGATGTTGCCCATATTAAAGTCACACTCCCTGAAAAAACGGCCTATATCACCCAAACAACCTTGTCCGTAGACGATACGAGGGAGATTATCGCAACACTGAAGAAACGCTTCCCAAAAATCACATTTCCTAAAAAAGAAGACATATGTTACGCTACCACCAACCGTCAGGTGGCGGTTCGTGCTATCGCGCCCAAGGTCGATGCGTTGGTTGTGATCGGATCGCGCAATTCTTCCAATTCAAACCGCCTTATTGAAACCGCCAGAGCCTGTGGATGTCCCCGTTCCTTTCTTGCTGACAACGCGAAAGATATAAATTGGGAAAATTTCAGGGACATCAAAACCCTCGGTCTGACGGCGGGTGCTTCAGCTCCCGAAATTCTAGTGCAGGAAGTTGTCAAAACCGCGAGGAAATTTTTTGAAGTCGATGAGGAAACTATTACTTTGACCGAGGAACGAATTACTTTCAATGTTCCCGGCATTTTGAAAGGATCTTAACAATGGCTGTTTACACGCATATATCCAAAGAAGACTTGAAGCAATATCTTACCTTATTTGACATCGGGAAGCTTGTGTCATTCGAAGGCATCGCTGATGGCGTTGAAAACACGAATTACAAGCTAGTCACAACTCAAAGCATGTATGTCTTGACCTTGTTCGAAAAACGCACGAAAGCAGAGGATCTGCCATTCTGCATCAACTTCATAGAATATTTGCGTAGCAAAGGCATCCCCTGTCCCACCATCATCAAAAGCAGAAGCGGAGAAAAAACAGTTCCCTTTCAGGGAAAGCCCGCAATAATCGCCACTTTTCTGGAAGGAGATTGGCCCCAACATATCGAAGAATTTCATGCCACAAATATTGGCTCGACATTAGCGCGAATGCATCTTGCTGGAGAAAAATTCGAGATGCACCAGAACAACGGAATATCCCTTCCTGTCTGGAAAAAACTGATCGCTTCCTGCGGCGACAAGGCCGACTCCATCGAGCCGGGGCTATTTCTTTTTTTACAAAAAGAGCTGGAATATCTCGAAAAAAACCAACCGCATGATATACCATCTGGTGCGATTCATACCGACTTGTTTCCCGATAATGTTCTTTTCACAGGCCAAAAACTAACTGGCGTGCTTGATTTCTCTTTTTCCTGCACAGAAGCTTTCGTTTACGACCTGATGATGACACTAAACTCATGGTGCTTTACATCCACCGGTATGCAGGATACGAAAAAATCGGCAGCACTGCTAAACGCTTACCAAAAAGAACGCCCCCTCACCACGCAAGAACTGGAGGCACTGCCTTATTTCGGACGTGCGGCTGCTCTACGCATTGTGTCCACCCGCCTTTATGATATGCTTTATCCTGTCGAAGGCATCATCGTCAAAGCTAAAGACCCGCTGGAGTATGTGCGGATTTTAAAATTCCATCAAATGAGAAACCATATTGCATGAAACATATTGATATGTTTACCGATGGCGCGTGCAGCGGGAATCCCGGCCCAGGAGGATGGGGAGTCGTACTTCGTTACGGACGACACGAAAAAGACATAAATGGTGGAATAGCTTCCTCCACCACCAACAACAGAATGGAGTTGCAGGCGGTTATCGAGGGACTGTCCTGCCTGAAAGGACGATGTCATGTGACAATCCATACAGACAGCAAGTATGTCATGGATGGTGTCACAAAATATCTAACAGGCTGGAAGGCCAAAGGCTGGAAAACCTCCAACAAAAAAGAGGTCAAGAATATTGACCTCTGGAAAAATCTCGACGAACTACTGCCACGCCACCAGACTGACTGGGTATGGGTCAGAGGACATAACGGTCACACCGAAAACGAGCGAGCCGACACTCTCGCCCGCGCCGGAATACCAAAAGAGGCCATTTGAAATTACTTTTAAAAATGGCTTATAGTCATTTAAGATAACTTACG
>JAGLRU010000076.1 GCA_023136145.1 Alphaproteobacteria bacterium | reverse complement strand
CTGGATAAAAATGGATTTACCGATCGAAGCGGAAGAAATTTCGACGCTTATGCATCAGGGTAAACTTTATATTTTCTGGAACGAGGTAAAAAGCAAAGAAATCAATAAGATCAAGGCTGGAAACGCACAAAGCAGCGGCGTTAATTTTGATGTTGTGACAAAATACGCCTATCTCGATGAAAACGGAAAATGGACATCAGTACAGCAAATGCCGTTAGGGCATTTGTTTTCCAGTAAGTCGGATGTTTTTTATAAATCCATTGGTTATTTTCCGTCAAACGAAGACGATCAGGATGAATTAAAAGATGGTGTTTTTGCGGATTATCAAAAGAAGGTTTTTAGAAAACCTTATGCCAGTTTAACGGGTAATTCAAAAGAGCCGATAAAACTGTCTTACATCTGGACACAGAATCATGGTGTAAGCGATGTTGTATATTCAACAGGCAGCATCAATGTAGATTTTGGTGTCCTTCATATATCCTCTGGCGGTACTAGTTTTACCGTTACGAACAACCAGTTCGGAGAAGAAAAACAAATAAATATTCGTGCTGATTTTCATTCTATGGAGATAAACACGACGGCACTGGCAACCATTCTTAGTCCGACGCAGTGTCTTATTAAAACTCTTTTTGGAACGTTTAATGTTTCTGTTACGGTGACATCTTTGCCGTCGAATATTTTTACAACTATAAGCGGCGTATCATTGTCACGTAATGAACTTGTTGATATGTCTCCGGTTGCTATCAATGCACGCGGTAGTTACAAAAATATAAACGACAGTGCACGGATTTTTCTAAAACCCGAATATACGCAAATTTATAGCATGTCCAATGACAGCCATTATATTGAAAACAATTATACAAGTTTTACACAATCGAACAAAACATTAACTCAATATCCGTGGGGCGATGCGGTGCTGAATCTGCCAAGCGGTGGTTTTCTTATGAACAGCGTCTCTCTAAATACAATCCTAACGGATGAGCTGGCAGAAGTATTATATGATAAAGGCGTTAAAGATTTTTTATCTCTGGCTACACAGAAAATGTCAGATTCCTACGGAGAAACTTTTGATTTTAAAGGACCTTACGGGGAATATTACTGGGAAATTTTTTATCATATTCCTTTTTTGATCGCAAACCACTTGAATGCAAACCAGAAATTCAAAGAAGCTAAATGGTGGTATGAACGTATCTTTAATCCTACTTCACCTGAAAGTCCTGCG
>JAGLRU010000075.1 GCA_023136145.1 Alphaproteobacteria bacterium | reverse complement strand
TCGGACACAGGATGCTGGAGACGGCGGTTTATCATGTGATGGATGCCTGTGATCGTGATGGATTTTTTGGTTTTGATCCAGATCGCAATCCGAAACTTCATCAGGCTATGAAGGAGGCGCGGCGGTCAGGGCTTGGTGAGGCGGCAATTCGCATGGCGATCAGCTATGCTGAGGAGGGGTACGAGGAAATTTCTTTGTTCTTTCCTGAGAAGGAGAAAACCGCAACGCAGATTCTCAGGACGACATTATCTGTGCCGGACAATTTTATGGAGGCGGCTTTAACTGGTCATAGCTTTCTTCTGGATACGAAGCGTAATTATCCGGCGCAAAAATTGTGGGATGCTTTGGCGGAAGCAGTATGGTCATCGGGGGAGCCGGCAGTTTCCTTTCGGAACAGCATCAAAGCCGCCAGTCCATTAGAGGAAACAGTGGGAAGTCTTTCTTGCGACGCAACTGGCGGGTTTGTTTTCTTGCCGGATAGCGAAGCTCCATCCGCTACGATAAATCTTCTAGCATGTTCTTTGGTTGACGGCATTGTCGATATTCCCGCCCTGCGGCATGTCACTAGAATAATGACGATGGCATTGGAGGCGGCTGAGGATATGGCGGCGACATCGTCACTCACACTGGAATACCGCCCGATTCTGTTGAGTATGACGAATATGGCTGCGTTGTTGATGAGCAAAGGAATTGCTTATGACAGCGATGCTGGACGCGCTACGGCGGCTTTTGTGGCGGGACTTGTTTCTGGTGTTGCGCATCAGGTTTCGGCGGAGATGGCGGCTTCGATTGGTGCTTTTCCGGTTTATACAATCGTTGCTAAAGGATACTTGCAAAATATCAAGGATAAAACGGCGATTTTGTCTGGCAATTCTATTTCGCAAAAAAGTATGACGCGCCGTTCGGTACAGATAAAAACGTCTCTTTGTTCTGATCAAAAACTGGTTGAGGCGGTGAAACAGGCATGGGAAGATGCCTGTCGTATTGGTGGAAAGACTGGCTTTCGTCATGCGCATGTTACAGGGATGGACACTGATCCGGCGGTGCAAGAATTGCTTGGAGCGCAAACGCAGGACATTATGCCGGAATCGACTTTGGTACGCTTCGAGGGGTATTTTTCCGACACGCTGGAAACGGCGCAGCTCTACGGCAAAAAACTTAATCCGCTTGTGCCGCGTGCTCTTGCTGTCTTGGGATATAATGCTGCTGAAAGTGACGACATATATTTTTACGCAGTTGGACATGGCACGCTTCTGGATGCACCGCATATCAATCATAAAAGCCTTCGTGAAAAAGGGTTTCCCCGTGCGACGCTTGATGCTGTGGAGCAGGCGTTTGCGACGGCACTGCATATCCGTTATGCCTTCAACAAGTGGACACTTGGGAAGGATTTTTGCCTTCGGGGACTCGGTTTTTCGGAGGATGATTTGGAGAATGGCGAATTCGATATACTTTCCGCGCTTGGTTTTACCGGAGAGCAGATTGAGGAAGCGAATGTTTATTGTTGTGGCACTATGACTCTCGAAGGGGCACCGCACCTGAAACCTGCTCATTTGTGTGTGTTCGATTGTGTTTCGCCTTGTGGTAGTTCTGGAGTGCGTCGAGTTTCTCCGAAAGCGCAAATCAGGATGCAGGCGGTGGTGGAGCTGTTACTTTCTGGTGCGGTCGCTCATACCGTTATGCTTGGATATCAAGTTACGATTGATGATGTGCAGAAGCTTATTTTATCAGGATGGGAGCTTGGTGTTAAAAACATAAAGTTGTACCGCGATAACTGCTCTTTGTTGGGTCCGGTTGCTTTGCCGATTCGCAAGAGAGAAATCGGGAACGATATTGAAGAAATTCAACCGGTTCCGATAAAGTTGGTCAGGGCCGGTTCGTAAGAAAATATGAGGATTGTTTATTTTTCGTAATCTCAAAGAAATAAACAGTGACGAAACATAAAGGTTCTGGTACTGAATCTATGGAATAACAATGGATAGAATATGAACTGGATCACTAATTTCGTTCGCCCAAAAATTAAGGCGTTGATGTCCAAACAGGACGTCCCTGATAATTTGTGGCAAAAGTGTCAGGGATGTCAGACGATGCTGTATCAGCAGGAATTTCTGAAAAACCTGAATGTCTGCCACCATTGCGGTCGTCACATGCGAATGGGTGTGACGGAGAGGCTTGAGATGTTGTTCGATAAGGGACAGTATCTAGTCACTGATTTGTCGAAGGTGGTTATTGATCCGATCCGGTTTAAGGATCAGAAGAGATATGTCGATAGGTTGAGGGAAGCGCAGATCAAGACGGGTCGCAAGGATGCGATTGTCGTAGCGCAGGGTGAGATCGGTGGTGAGACGACCGTGATCGCGGCGTTTGATTTTGATTTTATGGGCGGTTCTATGGGGACGGCTGTGGGCGATGGGTTGCTAACGGCATCGAATCTGGCGGTTCAGCTTAATGCACCTTTTGTAGTTATCCCATCTTCTGGCGGGGCGAGGATGCAGGAAGGAATACTGTCACTGATGCAGATGCCGCGCTCGGTGATAGCGGTGGAGCAGGTTAAGGAGAAGCACCTGC
This sequence comes from Alphaproteobacteria bacterium, assembly GCA_023136145.1. Taxonomy (GTDB): domain Bacteria; phylum Pseudomonadota; class Alphaproteobacteria; order Micavibrionales; family UBA2020; genus PALSA-926. Next base: position 1,312 of record JAGLRU010000075.1, on the reverse strand, counting down.
CATATATCGTTATTTTGACGGATCCGACTACGGGTGGTGTTAGTGCATCGTTGGCTATGCTTGGTGACATTCATATTGCAGAGCCGGGGGCGCAAATCGGTTTTGCCGGACGACGCGTGATTCAAGAAACGATACGCGAAAGTTTGCCCGATGGGTTTCAGACTTCCGAATATCTGCGTGATCATGGCATGGTGGATATGGTTGTGCCTAGGAATGAATTACGCCAGCAATTGGCGACGGTTATTCATCTCTTGATAAAACCGAAAATAAATCAGATCTCGCACCGCGAGGTGGAAGTCTAGAAAATGCCATCGGCTGATTGGACGTATTCTCCTGTTCCAGAAGTCGATAAAGTTATAAGGCGTATACGTCAGAAGTATCCGGTAACTTTATCGCCGGGGCTTGATCGTATTCATCGTCTTCTTAAAAAACTGGGTGATCCGCACCGCCGTCTACCGTTTATCTTTCATGTGGCTGGTACGAATGGTAAAGGCTCTTCGTTGGCCTTCCTGCAAGCTATTTTCGAGGCGGCTGGGCTTAACGTTCATAAATATGTTTCCCCGCATCTCGTCCGGTTTGAGGAAAGGATTATTATTGCCGGAAAAAAAATTGATCCGAATATGCTGCTTGATCTTATAGAGGAATGCTCTCGCTCGGCTAGCGATGATTCTTTTTCATTTTTTGAATTTTTTACGGCGGTTTCTTTTCTTGCCCATTCCCGCCATCCGGCGGATGTGCTTTTGCTGGAGACGGGGCTTGGCGGGATTTATGACCCTACGAATGTTATCGGTGGAGACCGGCTTATATCTATGTTGACGCGCATTTCCTACGATCATACTAATATTCTAGGTTCGACGTTGCGGGAGATCGCCTTCAATAAGGCTGGTATTATAAAACCATGCTGCCCTTGCGTTATTGCGCACCAAACATCGTCCGATGTTATCGATATTTTTCTACGTAAGGCTGAGGTTGTTGGGGCACCGGTCTTCCTTCAGGGTAGGGACTGGGAAGTTGTCCCGGAATCTGGCGGCTTTGAATACAAAAGCAAAAAGAACAGTTTCAGATTGCCTTCACCACGTCTAACTGGACGGCACCAGATTTTCAATGCAGGTGTGGCACTTGCTGCGTTGGAAAACAGTCCTTATGCTTTTCTGCTTCAGCAAAAGATTTTGGAGCAAGCAATGTCGGACGTACTTTGGCAGGGGCGTTTGGAACATATCACAACAGGGCATTTGACTGATATTCTGCCGGAGGGATGGGAACTATGGCTGGATGGGGCGCACAATGATTCCAGTGCCAAAGTTTTGGCGGA
>JAGLRU010000074.1 GCA_023136145.1 Alphaproteobacteria bacterium | reverse complement strand
ACAGCCCAAAAGACAGTTGCCGCCGGGATTGCTGACTACGGTTGCTTTGTTTTTGCTGGTGGGAATTCTTTGGTACGCATACCCGCGTGACGCGGAGAAATATACCAGTATAGACGTACCTGTTGTAAAGGCGGATACGTCGCCCATTAGAGTGCAGCCGGAAAGGCCAGGTGGGATAGAAGTGCTTCATCAGGATAGTACGGCTTTCGATCCACTAGCGAAGATATCTCCTCGCGTTGTTGAAAAGCTTCGTCCAGCATCTGAGGAACCTTTGGACAAGGATGCTGCGCTTAGATTGGCAACTCGCGTCAAGTCTACGGCAGTGATCAAAATGGCACCAAAGCTGAGTCTTGATCTACAGATGAAGGACGAAAAGAACGGCGTGGAAAAAGCTGTTCCAAAAGCTGTGCTTTTGAAAGCGAAGCCGAAAGCGAAGCCGAAAGCGAAGCCGAAAGCGAAGCCGAAAGCGAAAGTCAAACCAGTTCCTGTCGTTTCCGGCGGGAATATTTATATTCAGCTTGGCTCCTATCGTAATAGTGAGGCAGTTAAAAAGGATTGGAAGAGATTAAGGAAAAAGCATCCGAAATTCTTAGGTTCTCTTTCCTTGAAAACGGAAAGAATAGACATTCCAGGAAAAGGCGTTTTTTATCGTCTGCAAGTGGGTAAATTGACTACGGCGCGGGCGGTTGAAATATGCACGAAGCTCAAAACGTCCAATTCGGGTGGGTGTATTCTTGTAAGACCGTAGTATCGCAAAACAAAAAATATGAGACTTAACGAATAAACACAGAGTTCAGGAGATCTTGATATGAAAGAGAAGAAAACAAATCTTTACAGCGAAATTGGCAAGCGCGTAAAAGCATGCCTTAAGAATAGGGGGAACAGTCGGAACAGGCTAGCGGCGCAGGGGGTTATTGTTATTTTCTCTCTTTTAGTTTTATCCTTTTCCGTTCAGGCAGATGATGGCAATTGGCGCGTTCGTGATCTCGTCAATCCGATCAATAACACAAAAATAACAATAATGTCTTTAAGTGCTGAAAGCGGAAAATCAAAAGAGGGCGTTGTGCCTGATTTGGTAATTCGATGTATAGGCAACAAAATTGATTTCTACATAAATTGGAATGATTTTTTAAGTGCTAGTAATATAGATGTCTTAACCAAAATCGGCGATGAAAAAGCAGAGACAATGAAATGGAGACCGTCAACTTGCAAAGAGAAATCTTTCTATCTTGGCAGTCCTGTTAAATTTGTTGAAAGGATGCTTGAGGAGAATAAATTTCTTGCTCAAGT
>JAGLRU010000073.1 GCA_023136145.1 Alphaproteobacteria bacterium | reverse complement strand
GGTACTGCCGTAATAAATGACACCGTGCTTGCATTCGTTTTTTTTATGTACGATTTCCGGTATCGGCATATACCGCTTGGCGGTTTCCCATTTTTTCAGCAGTCGTTCCATGGATTCGACGTAAGCTTCGCTGTTTTCCGTGTATCCGGCATAGATATTGTGTGAGGTTCCACGAGTAATGAACGATCCTTTAAGCGGGTGCGTTCCGGGATATGTGCGATAGCAGATACCATCGCCGTCTACATCCATATAACGTCCGTAGCGGTCTTTCATTTTTTTCAGTTCGTCTGCTGTCAGGACTTTGCCTCGATCATATTTTCGGTTGTCGTCCCATGTTAGTGGATCCGACATACTTTCGTTCATGCCGAGATCAAGATCACTCATAATGATCACGGGGGTTTGTAGTCGCTCCGCTAGATCAAAAGCATCGGCGGTAAAATCGAAGGCTTCTTTCGGAGTTGACGGAAACAACAGTATATGTTTTGTGTCGCCGTGTGAGGCGTAGGCGCAGAGTGTAACGTCTGATTGCTGTGTCCGCGTTGGCATTCCTGTGGATGGACCAATGCGCTGGACGTTGAGTAGTACCGCCGGAATTTCTGCGAAATAGCCAAATCCGAGAAATTCGCTCATTAGTGATATGCCGGGGCCGCTGGTCGCAGTAAAGGAGCGTGCGCCGTTCCATGCTGCGCCCAGAACAATGCCGATGGAGGAGAGTTCGTCTTCGGCCTGAATCACCGCGAAATTTTTTCTGCCAGTTATAGGATCGTTGCGCATGGATTCGGCGTATTTTTTGAAAACGTCAATCACTGTGGTTGATGGTGTAATTGGATACCATCCCACTACTGTCGCGCCGCCGTAAATCGCGCCCAGTCCCATCGCCGTATTGCAGTCTATCAGGATGCTGTCGCCTGTTTTATCGGAGGATTTGAGACGCAAACCTATCGGGCATTTAAAGTTTTTTCTGGTGTATTCGTAGCCAAGCTCCAGTGCATGGATATTGGATTCTATCAGTTTTTCCTTGCCTTCAAACTGGTTGCTTACAAGGCTTTTGAGTATCTCGAAGTCCATATCAACCAGAGCTGCCAGCGCACCAACGTAAATGATGTTTTTAAAGAGCAGACGCAGTTTCGGATCGGCGTATTCACGGCTGCAGATGTTTGTTAGCGGTAGACCGATATAAGTGATGTCGTTCCGCACCATAGCTGAATTTAGAGGCTTGGTGTTGTCGTAGATAAAATAACCACCCGGCAGGACATTTTTGACATCTTGCTTTATGCTTTGAGCGTTGACCGATACCATGATGTCCGTACAGCCACCGCGCGTTCCGATATAGCCTTTTTCACTGATACGCACTTCGTACCACGTTGGTAATCCTTGAATATTGGACGGGAAGATGTTTTTTGGACTGATAGGAATTCCCATGCGGAAGATGGCTTTGGCGAACAGAAGGTTTGCACTCCACGATCCTGTGCCGTTGATGTTGGCAAACCGGACTACGAACTCGTTGACGGATTCAAGCGGTTTCATTTTTTTTCGTTTCTTTGGAGGTCAAATACGTTGTTTTCGGAGATATATACAGGAATTTTTGCATGTCCCAAGCGGCTGTTGGGCATCGCTCGGCGCATAGTCCGCAGTGTAAACAGACATCTTCGTCTTTCACCATCACGCGATGAGTTGGCAGTTTATCGGAGATATAAAGGGCTTGTTTTAGATTGTTTGACGTAGCGTTCAATCGCAGACGCAAATCCTTCTCAATTCCATTTTTTGTGAAGGTGATACAATTCATAGGACATATATCAGAGCAGGCATCGCATTCGATACATTTTTCCGTTGTGAAGATTGTTTGAACATCGCAGTTTAGGCAGCGCATGGCTTCTGAGTAGGCTGTTTTCACATCAAACCCAAGTTCGACTTCCAGCTTGATGTCTTTTAGAGTTTTCACTTTGTCGATATGTGGGACGGCGTAGCGATCTGCATCAGAAACATCGTTGCTGTAAATCCATTCATGTACGCTCATTTTCTGGCTTAAAAGGGTGGTCATAGGCGGTGGGCGGTCGTTGACTATATCCTTGTCGTGGCAGAAAAGATCAATGGAAATGGCGGCCTGATGTCCATGAGCAACGGCTGTGATGATATTTTTCGGACCGAAGGCAGCATCTCCGCCGAAAAAAACTTTTGGCAGTGTTGACTGTAATGTCTTGCGGTTTAGCACGGGCAGTTCCCATTTGCTGAAGGAGATGCCAATGTCGCGCTCGATCCACGGGAAAGAGTTGTCCTGACCTATAGCTATTAAAACATCGTCGCATTCCATTAGGGCGTGTGCCTCTCCTGTTGGTAGCAGTGACCGCTTACCATTATCATCGTAAATGGCTCTGATTTTTTCAAATATTACTCCGGTTAGTTTGCCGTTTGTGACTTTGAATTCTACCGGAACATGGTTTTCAAAAATTGGTATATCTTCTGTGAGTGCGTCTTTTCTTTCCCAAGAAGAGGATTTTATATCTTTAATTGGACTGCGAACTATAACCCGAACATCTTCTCCGCCGAGACGCCTAGCGGTGCGACAGCAGTCCATAGCTGTGTTGCCACCGCCGAGGACGATCACTCGCTTTCCGATTTTTGAGGTATGGGCGAAGGCAACGCCGGCAAGCCAGTCAAGACCGATATGAATTTGTGTGTCTGCTTCTTTTCGTCCCGGAATATCCAGATCGCGCCCTCTTGTGGCACCGGTTCCGACAAAAATCGCGTCAAAATTATTTTCCAGCAGTTTTTTTATGCTTTTTATCCAGACTCCGAAGTGGCACTCTACTCCCATGTCCAGAATATAACCTACTTCTTCATCAAGCACTTTTTCCGGCAGACGGAAGGAGGGAATTTCGCTACGCATCATACCGCCGGCTTTTTTCTGGTTGTCATACAATACGCACTCATAGCCAAGCGGCATTAGGTCACGCGCTACTGTCAGTGATGCAGGCCCTCCGCCAATTAGGGCAATGCGCTTGCCGTTTTTCTTTTTCGGGATAATGGGCATCAGGGGCTTTACTTCCCCCTTGTTATCCGCGCAGACGCGCTTTAGGCGGCAAATTGCTACAGGCTCTTCGTTCTTTTCGATGCGGTTACGGCGGCAGGCTGGTTCGCATGGTCGGTCACATGTGCGTCCCAGAATGCCCGGAAAAACATTTGATTCCCAGTTCACCATGTAGGCTTCCGTATATTGTCCGGCGGCGATTAGACGGATATATTCAGGTACGGGAGTATGGGAAGGACATGCGTACTGGCAATCTACAATTTTGTGAAAATACTCTGGGTCTTTTATGTCGGTGGGATTCAAAATAACTTCTCGAGCTACGATGTTCAGACGATGCGCCAGTACCAAAGGCGTTTACCAACCAATTTTATATTTTTAAGAGGTAACGGACAACAGGAAGATTCCAACGTAAGCAGGAAATTTTTAACTTCTTGAAATAATTAGATTTCGGCTTTTGCCGGAATGACGATATTAGAAGATTTTGAGGTTTTTAGATGTGATCTAGAGCGAACCTATCTTTTGGGGCTATGGATGTTTTGTAATGATTTAGCAATTTGTTTTTTTGTATTTTTCTCAATTTTTAATCTTTCTTTAATCATTTCGTTAAAATCGGAATCAATCTGTTTCCTAGCTTTTTCCAAATCAGCTTTGTTGTCGTAACAAGTTATGATTGTTGCTTTAAAGCTTGTACTAATTTTTTTGAGCTGGTTGGAATTGATCTTAGGAGCGTGCTCGCGTATTTCCGTTATTATGTCTTGTATTATCTTCATTATGTCTTTGACATTACTTCCTCTTTTTAGCGCATCTTTTATTACTGCATTGAGGTTTTTGAGTAAGTAGTCTCTAGGGATACCATGATGTTCATTCTGGTAAAGCTTTTGCAGTCGATCTGGAAGTTGC
>JAGLRU010000072.1 GCA_023136145.1 Alphaproteobacteria bacterium | reverse complement strand
GCATGGACAACATCGTGGGGATTATCAACGCGAGCCATAGGTGCGTTAATCATGGTTCATGCTGATGACGACGGCATGGTTATGCCGCCGAAACTGGCACCTTATCAGGTTGGGATTTTGCCGATTATTCGCGATGATGCGGACAAGTCGAAAATTCTCGAATTCTGCGATAAAATCCGAAAAAAACTTATCGCCAAAGGCGTGACTGCAAGGACGGATACGTCAGATCAGCGAACTTCTGATAAAATGTGGGCAGCGATTAAGAAAGGTGTGCCTGTTCGTCTTGAAATTGGTGCGCGTGAAATCGCGGAAGGGCAGTTGACTTATACCCGCCGTGATCTTGGCAAGGAAGGCAAGAATAAGGTTTCTGTGGAAGATTTCATGGAAAGCATTCGTGGCGTTTTGGATCAGATGCAAAAAGATATGTTGGAACGAGCGCGTCAAAAAATGAACGCTATGGTCATTGACGTTAAATCTCTCAAAGAAATGCGCGATTTTTTCGCCGCAAACAAGACGGGGGGCGTAAAGATTGATTACGCGCTTATCCAAAATTCTGATGAGTTTGATGCGATCAAAAAAGAATTTGCCGTGACACCTCGCTGCCTCCCATTTGTGGATAAGGGACAGAAGGTTATCGTGTCGAAAGCGTATTGAAAATGTCATTTGCTTTTGAAAGAATGGTTGCGGGTCGGTACTTACGCTCCAGACGGAGTGAGGGATTTATCTCTGTTATCGCAGGATTTTCTTTTCTTGGCATTCTGCTGGGTGTAGCAACGCTAATTATCGTTATGTCAGTAATGAATGGTTTCCGCGAGGAGTTGGTGGGGCGGATACTTGGTTTGAACGGGCATATCAATGTTTATTCGCGTATCGGCCCTATGTTTCCTTACGATCCCGTTATCAATCAGATAAAAAAAATCCCCGGCGTTGTCAGCGCGACAGCCTCGATAGAGGGGCAGGCACTTCTGACGGTTGAGGGGCAGGCTAGCGGAATTATCGTACGTGGCATGACTCCGGCAGATTTCTTCAAAAAGCCGATTATGTCTGAGTCTATTATCAACAAGCTATCGGAGAATAATGGGTTTGGCGGTGAACACGTTGCCATTGGTAAAAATATGGCGGCGCGATTTCATCTAAGTGTAGGTGATAAAATCGTCTTGATTGCTCCGAAAGGCAGGGCATCGCCTTTTGGCACTATTCCACGTTCCAGAGCCTTTAAGGTCGGATCGATTTTTGATGTTGGAATGTATGAATACAACAACAATTTTGTGTTTATGCCGTTGAATATGGCGCAGCTTTTTTTCGATATGGAACCCGGCATAAGTGCTATCGAGATCATGACTCCGGATGCTTCCGATTTTGTGGAGATCAAAGCAAGAATTAGGAAGGAGTTGGGGAATGAATTTTCTGTTTCCGATTGGCGTGATACAAATTCGAGTTTCTATAATGCGCTGCAGACCGAGAGCAATGTTATGTTTCTTATCCTTACACTTATTATTATTGTGGCGGCTTTTAATATTATTTCGAGCCTAATTATGCTGGTGAAAGATAAAGGGCGAGATATTGCCATCTTGCGCACGATGGGTGCCACGCGGGGAATGATTATCCGAATTTTCTTCTATACTGGCGCGACTATCGGGATCGTTGGTACGGTTGCGGGGGCGGGGATTGGTATTGTTTTTTGCAAAAACATTGAGAGCATTCGTCGCTGGCTGGAAGGGCTGCTGCATAAAAATCTGTTTTCGGATGAGATTTATTTCCTCACAAAATTGCCCGCAAAAATGGATACTTCCGAAGTCTTGCTGATTGTGGGGATGTCTATTGGGCTGTCTTTTGCGGCGACGCTTTATCCTGCATGGCGGGCGGCAAGGCTGGATCCGGTGGAGGCATTGCGCGGTGAGTGAAGTATTGCAGTTAAGTGACATTACGAGGGAATTCAAGCAGGGTGGAAAGACGCTTGAAATTCTTCGCGGAATTAACCTATCAATCAGTCGTGGTGAGATTGTGGCACTGCTGGGTCCAAGTGGTTGCGGAAAAACGACTTTGCTGCAAATCGCAGGACTTCTTGAAAAACCAACTTCCGGCAGTATTATTATCAATGGCAAAAAAGTTAAGGGTGCTGGCGATGGTCTGCTTACGCAGCTTCGCCGCACACAGATCGGTTTCGTATACCAGTTTCATCATCTGTTATCGGATTTCACGGCACTTGAAAATCTCCTCCTGCCGCAATACATCGCTGGAATTAGCAAGGCGGAGGCTCAAAGTCGCGGGCTGAAGCTGATGGAGAGTGTTGGGTTAGAAAAACGCGCAACGCATTATCCATCTGAGATGTCTGGCGGTGAGCAGCAACGTGTTGCGATTGCACGGGCATTAGTCAACCGTCCGGCTTTGCTGTTGGCAGATGAGCCGACAGGGAACCTTGATCCACAAACTGCGGAGGAGGTGTTTCAAGTAATGTTGCAAACCATTCGCAGCTTAAAAATCGGTGCGCTCGTCGTGACGCATAACGAGGAACTGGCAAACCGAATGGACCGTATTTTACGACTCAATGATGGCATGGTTCAGGAATAAAGAGATATAATTATTTTCAAATTTATTGAGAGAAATTTTCTTTACGCCATGCCTCTCCCCGCACTCACATAAACCACCCCGTCACGCAAGGAGAGAAGAAGAAACACGTTGCTGAAAAAGAAATAAACTCAAATCCTAACAGCTGGCATTCCAAGCCGTCGGCGGGCATCGTTTTCTAGTTCTTTGAGTCTGACAAGACCCGGCTCCATATCCGTCACTACGAACTTAGCACGAGTCGCAGGGCCACCAACAGTGTTGTCAGGAAATGTCTTCTTCCAAAGGTTCATCTTCACAACCAAACCGCAGAGCACAGATCCCATGCTGGAATGATTTTCCTCGATCTGCTTGCGCATCTCACCGAAGGACTCTTCGTTTATGTCTGCCCAGAACAACTCAAAACTGGTCTGGAATTGTAGCAATCTCTCACGTATAGAATTACCGAGGAACCGAAGGATTTCCTCTACTTCCTTACATTGATCGAGCGTCTTAGGTGAGGATATAACCTCACGGCGAGACCTAACCTCGCACATCCAGAATAAAAACCTATCAATATCGGGGCCTACGCTTTCAAAGCTGTAACGGTAATAAGAAACAGACAGAAACACCTCGCTGTATTCCTCAATAAATTTGGGAATATCTGACAGTTGGAGACCAGTCTTTTCAGCTATGACTTTCAGATTTTCCTTGACGCGCGCCATATCAGGATCGCGAAGAATTGCCTGAAGCCCCTGCGTCGTCTTGATGTTCTTGCTACCTTGCCCAAATATTTTTTCAACGAGAGGGCGCGTAAACTCCAAACTGTAAATAGAAAGACCTTCCTTCATATCCTCAGACAGATCAAGGGCATCCGCATCCTTCACTTCAACGCCAAGTTTCTTCAAATTTCCTCTAAGCGAATAAACATCAAAGCTCTGCAAACCCGCCAAACTGTTAATGATGGCCTGATCGCGAGGAGAAGTTTCCATGAAATCAGCAATAGACTCCGGGGAGACTTGCAAACTACCGGACAGAGGATCATTGTGAATCTCGACCGATGTTTCCATCCGCGCATTTTTGACGAGTCTAGCACCCCTCAAAGCACCGCTAGCAAGCGGTATACTCTCCAAAGGCAACCTATCAACAGAATCTTTGTCAGCGTCCGTATTTTTGTCGTCCATAGCACTGGCATCATTTACATCGTTTTTGGTCATATCCTGTACTTTCCCCCACCAACAATACCCTTAAATCATACAGATAAACTATTAACTTTTCTACACAGATGATTCTTATGTATTCTGACAAGATCAACGCTATTCTTCAAACCGCCGCTAGTTCCGGAAAGATGTCTGCGATGATTCTGCGAAGTACCGTTGCCAGAGCACCCACTTCTCCACGATTGTTCGTCCAAACTAGAACAGGAGCCACTCCCTCTTGCGCATATTCCGCTTGCAGAATCGTTTCAACGATTTTGCCATTACCCTTCTTGATATCCTTAAGCTTCAGCTTGAACCGACTCTTACTGATAACTGATACTACAATAGCATCTTTCAGGCAGGCAGCGATTGTTTCCGCGTGCAAAGCAGATTCTCCGGGCAACTGATACACATCTCCCGCAGAATTCCCTGACATAACAATCTCCAGATTACCCGCACTCGACACACGGCATTCCGGCACCTCCGACATATTGACGCTGTTCGATGCCACAACTTTCTCCGCAGACTGATCCTCTTCCTTCTTATATTGATCGATATGATCGGCGGCGTAATACAGAGCATCTTCCAGACTTACATCCTTGGATTTGAACAGGCTCTGCGCCCCACGCAGTCCCATCACAGCATCTCCATCGTTTTCCGAACCAATCAGCTTTAAAAAGTTTTTAAGGAGAGTTTTATCCATGTCATTGATCCTTACATATCTGAAAATAAATCCGGCCTCGCGGGACGGTATTTTATATCATAGATTTCCTCGTGAGAGAAAATCGCCTTATTAAGGGCACTCTGCCTAACAATAGCCGCACGTATCTGATTGCTTTCCGGCGATACCTTCTTGATTTCCCCACTGCGTATTTTTTCCTGAAGGGTTCGGATGGTGAACCGTAAGTTAAAAAGCTCAAGATAAGCCGCAGCAATTCCTATAAATTGCACGATGCGGTTATGACTGTCTCCTCCAGTACCCGTAAAACTGAAGGTTGTATCCTTTCTGCTGGTGCGCTGTATAATTCCGCACCGCATAGAATCTCCAGTATCCGTCAATATAGCAGCGACGTTGGAGGCATGATCGATTCGCATAGCATGGCCAATCTGTTTCAGAGCACTCTCCGTCACCTCCATAGTGGCATCGTAGTTATCGATAGTCAGAAGCGCGCATTTCTCAATAACATCGACAAAAGGCGATGTCCTAGTCTTAAAAACAGACCCTCCGTTGACGTAAACAGCAGCCCAAATTTGAGGATTAAAATTCCTTTCATACGAAGACAAAACCGCATCCCACTGCTCCGTCCAGTTAAACGACTTGTCACGCTCAAGAAGAGACCCTTTGCGATAGTAATTATAGAGAATTTTCCCTGCAAGCCGGAGGGTCGTGTGCATGTTCTGCGCCCGTATAACGACCTTCTCCAAGGACGGAGAACTTCCTAGCTTCAGGAAAATCCTGTTACTACGAATAACGACAGGAGCTTTCACATTATCATCATCCTCCCCGATTTCATCATCGGTGAAGACTATCTTTTCCCTAACCAAAGATATATTGAACTCTTCCATCCTACACAGAATGCCATGAGCCGAAAGAGAGCGCAACGCACCTTATTGATTTGATTTTTGTTATCTTTTGCATATTTCATACGGTTATATAGCATGACATTATCCAAAACCACCAAAGTAGCCCCAACATACCGCAAGCCGTTTTGTAAAAAAGAATTTTTGTAGGGCAAATAACTATTTATTCACCAGATTTTGCAAGGCGACATAGTCCGTTTTTCCGGTTCCCATCACTGGCAAAGAATCCACATGTCTGATTTTTCGCGGAACCATTAACTCAGATACTCCTGTATTACGCGCCTGCTTGAGCATATCCTCCACCTGCATCTGTGCACAATCTGTCACCAGAACAAGTGCCTCTCCCTTTTTCTGATCAGGTATAGAAACAACGGCATGATGATGACCGGAATGAGCTGCAGAGGCAATGTCCTCGGCTGCCGTCAAAGACACCATTTCTCCTGCAATCTTGGCAAACCTCTTTGCGCGTCCTTTGATCGTAATGTGACCGTCGTCATCAAAAGATACAATATCGCCAGTGTCGTACCACCCGTCCTTCGGCGGAACAAGAACACCCGGATTGCCGGACAATAAATATCCCTTCATAACGTTAGGAGCACGCACAAACAGCCTACCCCCCTCCTCAACGCCAGGCACACTATCAAGGCGATATTCGATCCCCGGCATCAAACGACCGACTGTGCCGGATTTATGCTGCATGGGCGTGTTGGTTGCCAGCACCGGCGATGTCTCCGTAGCTCCGTAGCCTTCAAAAATGCAGAGGCCGTATTTCTCGGCATAAAGACGACTCGTTTCTTTCTTAAGCTTTTCCGCGCCCGCGAAAACATACCTCAAAGAATAAAAATCATAAGGATGTGCAAACCTAGCATATCCTGACAAAAACGTATCAGTACCAAACATAATCGTCGAATTCGTATCATAGATCAGTTCCGGCACAATCCTGTAATGTAGCGGCGAAGGATAAAAGAAAACCTGTATCCCAGAAAGCAGCGGCAAAATCGTTCCTGCCGTCAGACCGAATGAATGGAAAACCGGAAGCACGTTGAATATCTTATCCGTCGGTCCGAAATCAATACGTGCCGACAACTGAAAACAATTGGATTGGATATTGATATGGCTTAGCACAACACCCTTTGGCGTTCCTTCCGAACCCGATGTAAACAGAATAACCGCCGCATCTTCCGGGTTGTGATTGCCGATACGATTATAATAAGCCTGCGGCCACAGAGAGACAAGAAAGCCCTTCACCTTCGCCGCAAGACCGATATATTTTATGATGTCTTCCAAGTAAATAAGACGCATTCCAGCTTTTTCTATTTCATCCGCCACCGATTGCAGCTTGCCGACCTCAATAAAGCGGCGCGAGGTCAGAACCGTCTTCAATTTTACCGTCTGGCAGGCGGATACAACATTCTTTGCCCCCGTCGAATAATTCAGCATCGCAGGGACACGCCCAAAAGCCTGAACAGCAAAAAACGCAACAATCGTACCGCTCATATTTGGAAGCAACATCCCCACATATTCGCCGGACTTCGTTGATTCCGCGAGGTGCGCTCCAAGAATAAAGCTCTTGCAGATAAGCTGATTATACCCCATCGGCTTGCGTTCAATATCAACTACCACTTTATGACCGCCGCCATGAATAGCGCGAGCATCAAGCAATCCCTGAAACAGCGTCTTTTTATAGTCGGAACTCTCGAACATCATTTCCGTCATAAGATCATAGAATTTTTTACTCATCTCACGCCGACGCTCACGTCCATGAATATCGGCAGGAATATCAAAATCCCTCGGCTTTAAAATGCAGATCGTGATGTCAGGAAACAAGCGCGTACGCACTTTCCCTTTAAGTCGTGAAAAAGGCGTATACTGCGCACCGTCAAATCGCACAGGAACTATTTTCGCACCCGCCTTGTCCGCGATCATTCCGGGGCCTTCATAGATTTTCATGAGCGATCCCGTCACCGTAATGCGCCCCTCAGGGAAAATCACACACTGACCACCTTTTTTCATCTCCGCAATCAGTGCTTTTGTCGCCATCGGATTGGTGGGATCGACAGGAAAAGCACGCACAAACGACAGAAAAGGCCTAATCCACCACACCCGCGCAATAAATGTATTTATCGCAAAAATAGGCTTTTCCGGCAAAAATGCAGCGAGCAGTACAGCATCAAGAAACGACAGGTGATTGGCAACGATAAGAACGCGATCACCAGCATCTTTCAAATTCTCCAGCCCCTCTACTTTCACATTATAAAGTTTTTGCAATATCCAGCGAATAAAAGACTTCATAAAACTTCTCCTCTTGCAGCTCTGCGAATTTTTACTATCCTACGCACCAAAAAAGCCACCGGAATATTCATGATACCAATGGTCAGAAAAATCTCCGTAATGCTTACATTCAGCTTCAACAGCATCATAGTAATTACAGCACCAAACACCATAAACAACGAATTTATCACATTATTAATAGCAATCGTGCGCGACCTATGCTCAGCTTCGCATCGAGTCTGCATGATCGCGTATAGTGGAACAATATAGATGCCACCAAAAATAGAGATAGAAAGCAAACTCAACATAATAAGCCAGTTCTGCCCCATACCTATAAACTGTGAAAAACCAATAAACGTTTCATGTATCAGAATGGATGGACTTGCAAACCAAAACAGAAATATACCCGCCGTCATACCGAAAGCCCCAAGCGGCACATAAACGCCACTAACTTTTCCTTTCAAAAGCCTGTTGCAGATCAGAGAACCCGCCGCAATGCCCACGGAAAAGAGGGTGAGAAACAGCGTAACAATCTCCTCGTTTCCACCCAATATATCCCGAACATAAATAGGAAATTGCGCAAGAAACGTAAATCCAACTAACCAGAACCACGAAATGCCGATGATGGAAAGAAAAACATCTTTCTCCCCAAATGCGTGACGAACAAGCTTCCATGTTTCGACAATAATATTATATCCCACTTTCAAACCAATTGCTCCCGGCTCCGATACCGGAATCCATCGGCTAGACAACCATCCGAAAAACGACACAACAACAAGTATCGTCGAAATAAACGTGATGCCACCTTCTTTCAAAATCAGTACGCCGCCAAGAATTGTGCCCAAAAGGATGGCAAGAAACGTACCAGCCTCAATCAATCCATTACCTCCAATCAGCTCATTTTCTTTTAAATGCTCAGGCAAAATGCTGTACTTGAGAGGTCCAAAAAATGCCGACTGAGTACCCGCGCAAAACAGCACTGCCATCAACATCCAGTAATTCTCAAGAAAAAACCCGATAGTCGCCATCACCATAACTGGTATTTCGAGAAAGCGAATGATTCGAATCAACCTTGCTTTTTCAAACTTATCGGCTACCTGTCCGGCAGTGGCTGAAAACAAAAAGAACGGCATAATAAAAATCCCCGCCGCTGCCGTCACCAGCAAACGCGGGTCAACACTAACCTTTCCGGCAGCTTGATACGTTATCAGTATAATAAGTGCGTTTTTGAAAACGTTGTCATTGAACGCCCCCATAAACTGCGAAAGAAACAATGGAAAAAATCTGTTTGTCTTCAACAGAAAAAATTGCGAATTCGGCAAAATCTACTCTCCTATTATCTATTTGGCTTTGTCATTCTATACTTTCTTAGCGTATCAAAAAATAGCAAATTATTGATTTTAAAGAGTGTTTTATTTTTCTCCCTTCAATACATTACAGAACTCATCCCGTTTTCTCAGTGGACTCTTGAAAGACATCAGTTTCAGGCTTATGGTTCGCTCGTGCACTGGAGGATAAATAATGCAGCAACAAACCATCGCGAAAAAAAACGCCATTTCATCTATAACCCCTGACGTATTTAAGCAAAGAGAACAAAATCGGCTTTCGCTTTTTTCTCAAACATGGATGCAGAAAATTCCTAAGGTTTTTGAAGATATTCCCTCCTATTACCGTGCGGGAAACATCATCGCAAGTCTGGGGCTGTGGGAATTATGGGTATGGCAGTTCGTCAAAACAATCAAGCTACACCCGAAAGACAAAGTTCTTGATGTCTGCGCGGGAACCAACTGCATAGGCATTAAACTCCTAAAAAAACAACCCGACATTTCTGTGACCGCTATCGACCGCAGCAAAGAAATGCAGGAGTACGGAAAAAATGAAGCAAAAAAATCAGGCTTCAATATCGAAAGCATCATTCAAGACGTTCATCAGCTTCCATTCCCGGACAATACATTTGATGTTATTACGCTTCAAGCAGCCTCACGCCATCTCCGTCTGGATGTAGCTCTGCCTGAAATTTATCGCGTCCTAAAACCCGGCGGATGTTTTTACCATTGTGATATGCTGAAACCTTCCAACAACATCCTCAAATGGTTGTATCTGAATTATCTGCACATTTCTCTTCCCTTTACAGCTTGTATTTTTTCATCCTCCAAGTCCTGCTGTGACTGTAAAGATTATTTTACGGAAGTTATCAACCATTTTTATACAACGGAAGAATTATCTGGTGTCATGGAGATCATCGGATTTTCCCCCGTAACCTGCAAAAAAAGCATCTGGTGCGGGATGGTCGGATTTCACCGCGCACAGAAACTTTTGTAGGATAAATGGGGACATGATAATCCCCTGAACTATTGAAGGTAATATCGTTGTGGATCAATATACTTTTTTTGCAATTGCTGCAGTTACATTATCTATCGCTAGATATGGAACGTATTTTTATACGATTTATCAGGGCAAAACAAAACCGCACGCCTTTAGCTGGCTTTTATGGGGTACGGTAACAGGTATTGGTACATTCGCACAGTTTGATCTTGATGCCGGACCATCGGCATGGGCTTTAGCATTTGTCTCCGTTACCTGCCTTCTAATAGCTGTACTCGCCTTTTTCATTGGAGATCATGATTACACAAAAAGCGACTGTTTTGCACTGATCACCTGTATTTTTGCTATCCCGATCTGGCAGATTACACAGAACCCTTTAACAGCACTTTTTATTGTCATGAGCATTGATGCTTTAATGTATTGGCCGACTATCCGGAAATCTTTTAACAAACCGCAAACAGAACCGCCTATCTCCTACGGTTTTGCAGGTATGCGTTATTTTCTTATGCTGTTTGCTATTCAAAACCCGACATGGGAAAACCTTATGTATCCATTCTTCCTGATGATAGCAGATTGGGGAGTTGCCGTTTATATCGTTATACGCCGTTTTCAATTGGATTATCCCCTGCACGAATACGCCAAAGAAAAACGATAGCTGTTTCTAAAAATACATAGCCTGAGATTAATTTTATCAGAAATCTGCCGTTTCGCCGCTCCTAACTCGGGATTTACACAAATAATAATTTCGAACACGCCAGATGCTGACGACCACAAGCACCGTCATAAACACACCTCCGATCAGAATGACGGCCAGAACCTCTGCCCCGTAGAAGACTAGAGACCTAAAATTCGGAATACGTTCGGAAAACGCATGGAACGCCTTATTATACTTCGGAGTCTGATTCTGCTTGATCAAAGGAAAAGCAACAAGGATATCGTCGACTATACGATGACTGAACTGCTCCATTTCTATTCGACCTGAAGGGGTCGCCTTCGTGTATGCGGCTTCGTTCAGCTCGATCTCAAGTTCAACAAACTTGACCATCCACATATTCCACCTTGATTTAACCTCGTCTAAAGTAAACGTAGTGAACTTCGAATCTTGGCGGGAAATGTATATCCGCCATCGCCTCTGCTCGACCGTGATCGTTGGACGCATCTCATGGGCATCAATACTGAACTGTTTCAGGAGATAGATCAGGGCAGGCTGATCTTTTCGCTTCACGAGGTCTAGGAGCGAGTGGCGGTTCAGACTGGGTTTCACCTTTCGATGGCGATCGATCTTGAATTTAACCTCGGTTCGATTGAGAGAATTATAGTCATTAGGCCGGCTAAGCTTCAGTTGTAGAAGCTGTCTACCGTCCTTTCGATAATTGCTCGGATCACTCAGATCCCAATGCTGTCTGTGCCGTACCCCGGATTCTATACTAATGAAATACAGATCAGGCGTGTCAAAATAACGATCAATGAAC
>JAGLRU010000071.1 GCA_023136145.1 Alphaproteobacteria bacterium | reverse complement strand
AGCCGTCCTTTTCCGGCTGGAAATCCGGAGTAACGTTGCGTTTTAAAGCTGTTTCTTTATCAGTCACTCGCTCAACTCCTTCAGGCTCTCACGGATAATATCCCCCAAAGGCAAGTCATCACCCTTCTGACGCAGCACCTCAGCTACGACACCAAAAGCTTCTGACCGACCATAGCCGAGGTTGATAAGGGCTGAAACAGCATCGTTACTGGCACTTCTGGGGAGGTTTTCGAGAGAGGATGACCCCTTACCTTCCTGCCCTCGCGTTGCCTGAACCTTCTGTGTCGCAGCCTGACCTAATATCATCTTTCCGGCTTTGTCCTTCAATTCAGTGATAATGCGAACAGCCAGCCTTTCACCCACTCCTTCACTCTGCCGCAATACCGACTTGTCCTGCGAGGCAATTACTACCGGTAGCTGTTCAGCCGGAATTACGCCGAGAATAGCTTGCGCTACTTTAGCGCCTACACCCTGCACCGTACATAAAATCAAAAACCATTCTTTTTCCATTGCATCAGCAAACCCGTACAACGTAATCTGATCTTCACGTACATGAGTTTCTATAAGCAGACTCACCGGCATCCCCTTTACGGAACCGATCTGCGATAAAGTGCAGGACGAAGCATAAACAATATAACCAACGCCATTCACATCAATAACGACATAGTTCGTGCCAACGCTATCAAGCAGTCCCGTCAGTTTTGCAATCATCCACCCACTCCCGATATAACATCCCCCATCCGCGCCCTGCTCATGGCATGATGCGCATGACAAATTGCCACCGCCAGCGCATCCGCCGCATCATGCGATGCTTCAACGCCCGGTAACAAAATTTTTATCATTGCCTGCACCTGTTCTTTTTCCGCATGACCAGCACCCACCACAGACTTTTTCACCACGTTAGCAGAGTATTCCGCTACAATAATTCCCATTTTCGCCGGAGCCACCATCGCCACACCACGCGCCAGACCCAATTTCAGAGAAGATGCCGGATTGCTGTTCACAAAAGTCTCTTCAATAGCCGCCTCGTTCGGATGCCAGAGCGTCATCATCTGCATCAAACTATCGAATATTTTTATCAAACGCTCAGATGTCGCCCATTTGCTGCCGGTTGTAACCACGCCATGCGAAATATGCGTCAGACTATTGCCCGAAACATCAATAATACCCCAGCCTGTGCGCTGTAATCCCGGATCAATGCCAATAACTCTCATTAAAACCCTACAAAAAACATTAAAACCTTAAAAATGCCTCCAAAATTATAAACCGTAACTAAACGCTAATACATACGAAATTCTAAAATCCGAAAAGACGTTCCATAAAAAAAGCGAGCAGTACACCAGTACCGC
>JAGLRU010000070.1 GCA_023136145.1 Alphaproteobacteria bacterium | reverse complement strand
TAGATGGTTGGGGTGCCAGGGATCGAACCTGGGAATGGCGATACCAAAAACCGCTGCCTTACCGCTTGGCTACACCCCAACAAGGGCAGTGAAAAATCAATCAGCTTCGGGACAATATAAAAAAAATCGGCGTTCTGCAAGTATCAACATAACGTCTTTTATCTTATGCAAATTTAAAAGCCTAAAATTCTTTAATATTGTCATTCCGGCGCAACAAATGAATAACGCAAAAGGAAGTTTTCAGATATGTCCTTATATCCTGTTTTGAAAGAGGCAGGTGAGATCGGGACTTTAACGCTGTGAGTTCATTAGAGAATCTGATATATTTTCAATCATAAATTTCAGGGTCGGCAGCTTTTTTTCAAAACACGGGAGATATACTCGTATGGATACAGTCAATAAACCTAAGACTGCAAAACTTCTAGACCCTGCAAACGCCCATCTAAGTGGTCAGGCGCAAGTAAACGCCGAGATATTTACGGCGGTGGAGATTCTTGGGCGCAAGCTTGAGCGTTCGGAGTCCGAGCGCAGTCGGCTAGTGCGGCGACTAGCTCTGATTGAATCGGCTGCAACGGTTGATGAAAAAACCGGTAAGCTTTATCTACCTGTGGTTATAGATTCAGCATCGGATCGGAGGAAGGCGGAGTCTTTTTCCACGAAAGGGATGGCTACCGTCGCGCTAATGAGCAGTATTGTAACGCTTTTCGTTCTGGGGATAATTATATTGTTTCACGCACCCGCGCCTTCTCTGACGAAAGATCAATTGGCAGCACTGGATTCCCTGAAAAGATCCCAGTTTGCCTTATTGTCGCCTGAGAGCAAGGGATGGAAACATCTGCTTGAAGAGGATGTGCAACAGCAGGAAATTGCTACTGTGGCACCTATCCCGTTTGAGCCTGAGCCTGTAACTGATGTTACTGAATTGCCAAAGCTGGCTGAAACTCCAATGATCGAGGAAGTTCCGTTTGCCTCTCCGGTGGCGGTTGTCGCGGTCGTTGATAAACCAGCCGTTAAGCCAGTCATAGACAATATAGAGGAAGCTATAAAAGATAATATACAACCGACAGCTATCGTTAAAAAGGAAGATGTTCCATCTCCTGTCATTGTCGAAAACAAAGTTACTGAAGTAGCTAAACAAGTGATCCCTCCGGCTCCTCCAGAACAGGAACTAATCGCGCCTTCGCCACCGCCTGTCGTTATCGCGAACACGGTGGCTGACGCTGGAATGAAGCCAGATCAAGAACTACCGGAAAGATTGGCACAGCTTGAAAAACGAGCATATCAGGGCGTTCCAGAAGCGGAGCACGATCTGGCGACGTTGTATGCTTCCGGCAGACTGGTAGCACAAAATTATGATCGCGCCGTTTACTGGTTTACCAAAGCCGCAGATGGTGGAGTTGCAAACGCACATTACAATTTAGGTGTAATTTATCATCAGGGCATGGGTGTTAATGAAGATATGCAGAAGGCTTTGGACTGGTATGAAAAGGCGGCAGAGCTTGGACATCCAGAAGCCATATATAACCTCGGCATAGCTTATGTCGAAGGCATCGGAACGAAAATGAACATTAAAAAAGGCGTTTCCTATTTCAAGCGTGCCGCAAGTGCTGGAGTAGCTCAAGCGGCTTATAATCTTGGCGTGTTGTATGAAAGCAATTTCATAGGACCAATTGATCTGGATAAGGCTACAGAATGGTATCAAAAGGCATCTGATAACGGACATGCCGATGCGCGTGTTGCGTTCAATAGGTTAAATGGAATCGAAAATCAGGCTCTAACATTGGCGGATATGGTGGAACCAGCTTCAGGCGGCGAGGAATATGGGGAAGGGGACTCTTCTCCGGTTGAGGTTGAAAAATCCAACCCTGTTCCTGAACTCACTGCGAAAGCGGAGGAAGTAAATCTTTCCATTCCACCTAAATACGAGGCAGAATCGGAGGCGAAGGTTGAAGAAGAGGAAATTAAAGCCGCTCCTGAACCGTCTGCAAAGAATGATCTTTTATACAGGATTCAGCTTGAACTGCTAAAGCAGGGACTTCTTCCCGGCCAAGCGGACGGTGTTATGAGCTTGGGGACGGAAAGAGCCATACGGACATATCAGAAGAGAATTGGACTACCGGAAGACGGCGTGCCCTCAGAATCACTGCTAGGCAATACATACAATACAGTAAACAGATAAGGTTCGTACTTGTGAAAGAGGAATCTTTTCAATGTACACCAGCTCGCCACCACCACGTGATGCGTGGATGACAGTGTATAAAAATTTACGAGATTATGATTTACACCGGAATGACTAATATAAAGCCGTAATTGCGATCAACTTGCTTCAGGTTTATCTTGGGTGGTGGAGTTACGGCTGGCGCGATTACGCAAATTTTTAGGTTTTTCTAGCGGTTCTTCTTTTTTGTCGCTGGAGGGTTGTGGTGTCGTTGCGTCGTCTGGTTGCGCTACATTACGAGAGCCTACAAGGAATCCCTGATCGAGGTCGTTAAGTTTGTCTACTTCAGGATTTGTTGCTACATCGCTACCGTCTGGTTGTCGCTGTGGTGGTT
>JAGLRU010000007.1 GCA_023136145.1 Alphaproteobacteria bacterium | reverse complement strand
GCCACGCATTTTAACAAAGCAACTGCAGAAGATGTGATAGCTATTGGTGAAAAACTAGCCGAAAAAGGCAAGATGAGTAAAGACACTGCTGTACTCGCCTATAAGGAACTGTTCCACATTATTAAAATGGATGACAATAATCTACAACAAGGATTTCCTATCGCGGCGTACCTATCTTCTAAAGGAGTTACACCGCGCGAAGCTGTAGAAAAATTGTTACAGGAAAAAGACCTACCTACAGATTATTCTGATTCAATCAAAACGATCTGCAAACAATTGGAACAAGCGAAAAAAAAATACGAAAAGCCTAAAATAACTCAGGGGGCAAAACCCATAAAACTAGGATCATAATCTAATGATCATTTCTAAAAACTCTCTTTCCATTGTCACTCCGAATAAAGCGAGGAATCTTCGTCCTTGAATTTATTGATAAACATTTCGGCATAATAGATATATCGTTTTCTTTCTCGTATTCCTTCAAAGCCTTGCCCCGCGCGTATATCTCATCCTCAGACAAATTCTGCGAAGAAAATATCTTCCAGTGACAACTTTGTTAAGCTAGGCTACAAGCATGAAGAAACAGGAACTTTCAATCTCCAACTTATTAAAAATAAAAGCACCAGACCTCTTTCCGCTAAGATATGCGGAATACTGGCAGGCGATTAGTTGGCATAAAACATGAAAACTGAAACGCATTGTTTTGATCCTAGCATCCTGCGTGAATACGATATTCGCGGTGTTGTCGGTAGTACGCTAAAAGAAGCAGATTGCTATTTTGCCGGACGTGCTTTCGGCACAGTGTTACGTCGCCGTGGAGCTAAAACCGTTGCCATAGGATTCGACGGGCGCAAAAGCTCTCCCTCTTTTTGCAATGAAGTAATTCGTGGTCTCAATATGTGCGGACTGGATGTCGAAAATGTCGGCCTCGGTCCCACGCCTATGGTGTATTTCGCAATGAAATCACGCGGATTAGATGCAGCGATTGTTGTGACAGGATCGCATGGTCCCGTTTCCAGCAACGGAATCAAGATGGCACTGAAATCAGGGCCGTTCTACAGTCAGGCTATTCAGAACATTGGCCGTCTAGCGGAACTGGGAGATTTTGAGCATGGAGAAGGAAAAACAGTTTCCATCGATGTGCAGGATGCCTATGTGGACAGACTGCTAAAGGATTATACTGGCTCCAAAGACTTAACGATAGCATGGGATAACGGTAATGGTGCGGCGGGCGAAATATTGCGCCGCCTAACCAGTAAGCTACCAGGTAAGCATATTTTACTATTCGACAAGATAGACGCAGCTTTCCCAAACCATCATCCTGATCCGGCAGTCGCCGAAAACTTGATTGATTTGCAAAAAGCAGTGCACGACAACGAGTGCGATGTTGGGGTTGCTTTCGATGGTGATGCTGACCGCATCGGCGCGGTGGATGAGAAAGGGAATATTCTCTGGGCGGATATCCTTATGGCCATTTATGCAGCAAAAGTTTTAAAGACGCATCCGGGTGCATCCGTTGTTGCGGACGTGAAATCTAGCCTAGTATTATTCGATGAAATTTCCCGTCTCGGCGGAAAGCCAATCATGGGAAACAGCGGACATTCCATCATCAAGGCCAAAATGCTAGAGACTGGAGCTCCTCTGGGAGGAGAGCTTGCGGGGCATATCTGCTTTGCAGATCATTACTATGGCTTTGATGACGGGCTATATTGCGCCATTCGGTTATTAAACATACGTAACCATGCGGGAAAACCTCTCTCCTCGCTAGTTTCCCATCTTCCCGAAATGTATAATACGCCGGAAGTGCGTTTTCAGGTTCCTGCCACTCGAAAATTCAAGATTGCGCCGGAAATCAAAAAACGTTTACGAAGTGATAATAAAGAGGGTGTATTGATAAATGATACCGATGGCGTAAGGGTCACAACGCCGGAAGGCTGGTGGCTGGTTCGCGCATCCAATTCTGAAGACGTGATGACCGTTCGAGCAGAGGGGTTTACTTCCGAAGGGCTGGAGAATCTCAAAGATCAGGTAATAGAGCAATTGAAATTAAGCGGGATAGAATCTCCGTTTTAAGAATTAAAGGAGAAACAAAAAATGCCGATTGAATTGCCTCTGCGGGTTTTGGAAATTGTTGCATCGCGTATCTGCCACGATCTGGTTAGTCCTGTTGGTGCCATTGGCAACGGCGTAGAGTTAATGCAAGAGCTGGGTGAGGATGCTGGGGATGAAGCAATCTCGCTGATCGCCGGCAGCGCGACTCAAGCGGCCATTCGCCTAAAATGTTTTCGTCTGGCCTACGGTGCTGCCGGAACGGACAAGAACATCGGGTTTCGCGAGGTTCGAGAGGTCTTTTCCGACTGGCTAAAAGCAGGACGTATTTTGGTGGAGTTCGAGTCAGATTTGGAACTCAAGTTTTCTATGCCGCCACGAGGCTTTCTCAAGTGCGTGCTGAACCTGCTAATTTTTGCCGAGGAATGCAGTCACGGAGAAGGAAGGATTTTTGTTTCCATGCTGGAAGATAATAAAGGAATCAAAATTATCACCACCGGTCGTCAAGTTGGATTCAGGGATCATGCCGTAAACGCGCTTTTGGGAGAAACCGAAACAGACGATCTTGATGCACGCACAATTCATGCGTACATGACTGGCAGATTCGCTGAACATTTCGGATTCAAAATCGCTCATCAGGAACAGCCGGATTTCGATCGTTTGGAGCTTCAAATTTCATTCTGAAAATCCACGCCACACACTGGTATGTCGTTTTCAAATGCTATGTGAACTTATTGTTTTTTGTTTGCAAAAATAATTAAAATTTAATCTTTTCAGGACATTATACGAACTCAGTATCAATGTGTAACTATGGTTTACATTTTTTTGGCTGATGAAATTTTTTAAAGGAGACGAAAGTTATGGATGATCTGGTTCAAGAATTTCTGACAGAGACGTCTGAAAGCATCAATGCACTTGATATTGATATTGTAAGGCTTGAGCAAAACCCAAACGACAAAGATTTAATCAGCCGTATTTTCCGACTTGTGCACACCATCAAAGGAACATGCGGATTTCTGGGACTTCCACGCCTCGAAAAAGTCGCTCACCATTCCGAAAATATCATGGGGCGCTACCGCGAGGGTTCGTTGCAAATCACGGAGGAGACGGTTTCCCTGATTTTCGAAGCCATTGATCGCATTAAAACGATTGTTGCGGGAATTGCTGCCACCGGAACAGAAATAGAGGGAGACGACGAGGAACTAATCGCCAAGCTCGATGCCGTTTATAAAAGTAAGAGCGAAACGAATCTCCCAGTGAAAGAGGAATCGGTATTAGAGCCGGTGGATGCCGAATCTGCCACGCCGCCTTCTGCAAATGACAGTACCAAGAATGCCGACTCCGCACAGACTGCACTTCCATCCAAATCGGTGGAAGAAAAAACCCTGCGTGTTGACGTAAACGTACTTGAAAATCTGATGACTATGGTTAGCGAACTCGTCCTGACACGCAACCAACTCCTCCAGATTCTGAGGACAGAACACGACAGCCCATTTACGCCACCGTTGCAGCGCCTCAGCCATGTCGTGTCGGAATTGCAAGAAGGTGTCATGCAAACCAGAATGCAACCAGTCGGCAATGCCTGGAGCAAACTGCCCAGAATCATCCGTGATATTAATGTAGAACTTGGCAAAAAAATCAACCTTGATATGCGCGGTAGCGATACGGAACTGGATCGTCAGGTTCTAGAGTTTATCAAGGATCCACTGACACACATGGTTCGCAATTCCGGAGATCACGGGATTGAAACTCCAGAGGAACGTCTAGCAGCAGGCAAGCACGAGGAAGGAACGGTTCTGCTTAACGCCTTTCATGAGGGCGGACATATCGTTATAGAGATTTCGGATGACGGACGTGGTCTGAATATGGACAAAATCCGAAAGAAAGTGCTGGAACAGAAAATCGCGACGGAAGAACAGCTCAAGACCATGACGGATCAGCAGATTCAGCAATTCATTTTCGACGCAGGGTTTTCGACAGCAGACAAAGTGACAGCTGTTTCCGGGCGCGGCGTTGGTATGGACGTTGTGCGCACGAACATCGAAAAAATCGGTGGCACTATCGAGATGAAATCCATCTGGAAAAAAGGAACCACATTCACCATCAAGATCCCGCTAACGCTGGCAATCGTATCGGCACTAATCATTGAAGCAGGAGGCGAGCGTTTCGCCATTCCGCAGATCAGCGTACAAGAATTGGTGCGCCTCTCAGGACAAGGGGACAACAGGCTGGAGGAAATCAACGACACACCAATCATGCGACTAAGAAACCGCCTCTTACCGCTTGTGGCACTCGGGAAAGTTCTTGAATTGGAAAAAATTGACGAGAACAAGAACAATAGCGAGGGAGAGTGTGAGAGCAAAGACGAGACCAACAGTGGCATCGGCAAGCAAGTCATCGTTGTTGAAGTCGGTGCCCAGACCTTTGGTATCGTCGTTGACCGCGTTTTTGATACCGAGGAAATCGTCGTGAAGCCAGTCTCTCCCATTTTGAAAGGTATCAGAATATTTTCGGGGAATACCATTCTCGGGGATGGCAGCGTAATTATGATTCTCGACCCCAACGGCATCGCCAATACTATCGGCAATATGGCAGACGTAGAAGAAGAAAACAACAAATCAGATGAAAATAGTCATACCTTGACGGACTCCGAAAGCAAGACATCACTCCTCATCTTCAAGGCAGGAGAAGGAGCAAGTCGCGCTGTGCCACTATCACTTGTTGCTCGCCTTGAGGAATTTGATGTCGAAAAGATAGAGTTTTCTGGACACCAGAAAGTGGTGCAGTATCGGGGCAATCTTATGCCGCTCATTCCATTCAACGACCTGATGAAGCAAAAGGAGCAAGGTGGTCAGTCAGTTCTGGTTTTCTCGGATAGAGAAAGATCAATGGGGCTTATGGTCGATGAAATCGTGGATATCGTCGAGGAAACGGTTAACGTCGAAATCAAAGCCGAAGACAATTTCGGACTTCTCGGCAGTGCCGTCATTCACGATCAGGCCACGGACGTAATTGATGTCGGGCATTTCCTATCCATTGCTCATCCAGACTGGTTCGGCACCAAAGACAGCGCAGGGTTCGAACAAAAGGGTGGAGCAAAAAAAGTACTTCTTGTGGACGACAGCCCGTTCTTCCGAAACATGATTTCCCCAATGCTCTCTATCGCCGGATACCAAGTTATCAGCATACAGAGTGGGCAGGAGGCCCTTGATCTCTGCGATGCCGGAGAAAAATTCGATGTCATTGTCAGCGACATCGAAATGCCGGGCATGGACGGATATGAATTTGCCCTTAAAATAAAAGCTGACGACAGCAAATGGAAAAACGTGCCGCTGGTCGCACTTTCATCCCATGCGACGACTCAGGATGTGGATCGCGGAAAAGCCGCAGGATTTGACGACTATATCGCAAAATTCGACCGAGAAGCACTACTTCAATCCATTGCTCAAAAGGGAGAAGTCGCATGACAGACGAAAAAAAAGAAGCAAATCTATCTGGAAAAAACAGAGAATTTCTGACCATGACGGTGTCTGAACAGCTCTTTGGAATCCCTGTTTTACAGGTACAGGATGTTTTGGGAGAACAGAAGGTCACACGAGTGCCTCTTGCACCAAAAGAAATAACTGGTTCCTTGAATCTACGCGGACGCGTTGTGACAACGATCAATCTCCGCCACAAGCTGCAAATGCCAGAAAGGACACCCGACATGAAAACGATGTATGTCGTTGTGGAACATCACGGTGAATTGTATAGTTTGATAGTAGATAGCGTGGGTGAAGTTCTTCCACTACCGGACGAAGACTTTGAAAATACACCTCAAACACTAGATGCTTCGTGGCGTGAGTTGGCAACGGGTGTTTATCGCCTGAAAGGTCATTTGCTGGTGATACTGGACGTTCCTGTGATGCTGGACGCAATCTGCCAGAAAGCTGATAACGAGGCAGCTTGATGGCAACAGGGGGATGGAATGAAGACATGTCTAATCGTTGACGATAGCCGTGTCGTTCGGAAGGTTGCACGCAAAATCATGGAAGACCTCGGGCTTTCCTGCGAGGAAGCTGAGGACGGGCAAAAGGCATTTGATATCTGTATTGTGAATATGCCAGAAGTCATCCTTTTGGACTGGAACATGCCTGTCATGAACGGCATAAAGTTTTTACGCAAGCTGCGACAAACTCTAGGCGGAGATTCTCCAAAGGTCGTTTTCTGCACAACAGAGAATGATTTTTCATTTATTCAGGAAGCTCTTGGGGCAGGAGCCGACGAATATATCATGAAACCATTTGACAGCGAGATCATCCAAAGCAAGCTTTTACAAATCGGTTTATTATAAGGTGGCGTATGAGTGCATCTCTTAAAAATACATCACTTCCGCCAGTAAACGACCTAATTCGAGTGATGCTTGTCGATGATTCTGCGGTGATTCGCGGATTCCTGACACGCTTTATTGAGAGCGTTCCAGATATCAAGGTCATCGCTTCTGTTTCAAACGGTCAGATGGCACTCAATAATATAAGAAAGACCTCTTTTGATGTCATAGTGCTGGATATTGAAATGCCGGTGATGGATGGATTGACAGCTCTGCCTTTTATTCTCAAAGCGGATCCCTATGTGCAAGTGATAATCGCCTCAACCTTGACGAAAGAAAACGCCATCATCACGATGAAAGCCTTTCAGGCAGGGGCGGCAGAATGCCTTGCCAAGCCGACAACGCAGGAACTGTCAGGATCAAACATTTTTCGTGACAACTTAATTGAAAAAATCAGAACACTAGGCTATCTAGCTAAAAAAAAGAGAGCTGCTGTCCCGAAACCTAAGAAAATTGAAAAAACGGAGGTCACCCCAGCTAAGATACTACCACCCACAAAAAAATTCACGCTGCGCTCCGAGATCATCAAAATATCACCGGATGTGATCGCCATCGGCAGTTCAACGGGTGGACCGCAAGCACTCCTACAGTTTTTTTCGGAATTGAAAGGCGGTATAAAACAGCCAATTTTCATCACTCAGCATATGCCGCCAACCTTCACAACCATTCTGGCGGAACATATAACCCAACGCTCTAACCTGAAGTGCAAGGAGGCGGTAGAAGGAGATATCGTTAATGACGGGGATATTTATCTGGCTCCCGGAAACTTTCATATGATCGTGAAAAAATTGAATGGTAAAAAGATTATCTCACTAAATCAGGAGGAGGCAGAAAATTTCTGTCGTCCAGCCGTCGATCCGATGTTAAGGAGCATTGTTGATACTTACGGTAAAAAAGTTCTCGCCATTATTTTCACGGGCATGGGAGCCGATGGATTGAAAGGTTGCAAGCAAATCGATAATGCCGGAGGTGTCGTGCTAGCACAGGATGAAACGACCAGCACCGTCTGGGGAATGCCTGGAGCAGTTGCAATGGCTGGTATTTGTACGCAAGTACTCCCGCTAGGATTGATGGCCAAAGCAGTTCGTGAATATGTCAGCTGTGGGAGATTGATTTGAACGATCTGGATTTCAAATTTTTTGAAAATCTACTCCAGAGAGAGTCTGGTCTGGTGATTACGCCAGAAAAAATGTATCTGCTCGAATCTCGTTTACTGCCTATCGTCCAAAAAAAAGGAATTCAGGGTGGGCTGGAAGGTCTGGCACAAGAAATTCGATCTACGAAAGATGTTGATCTTCAGCGTACTGTTATTGAGGCGATGACAACCAATGAAACGTCGTTTTTCCGGGATAACACACCTTTTCAGCGCATGGAGGAAAACCTTCTACCTTACTTCGTCAAAGAAAGAAGTATGCAGAAAACCCTCAGGATATGGTCGGCGGCTTGTTCCAGTGGACAAGAACCCTATTCGATTGCGATGCTACTACGAGACTATCCTGATCTTGCTGGATGGAAAATCGAGATCGTAGCGACAGACTTGTCTCTTGATATTCTGACACAGGCTCGATCGGGAATTTATTCACAGTTTGAAGTCCAGCGCGGTCTACCAATCCAGATGCTAATCAAATACTTCACTCAACAAGGTAATAGCTGGGCGATCAAGCCAGTAGTGAGGGATATGGTGACATTCAGGGCAGTGAACCTTATGGAGAAAATGATCGGACTTGGGCAGTTTGACATTATCTTCTGCAGAAACGTGCTAATTTATTTCGACGTGCCTACCAAAGCCAAAGTTATTGCCGCGATCAAGACAGTTATAAAGCCAGACGGTGTCCTTTTACTCGGGGGGGCAGAAACCGTAATCGGTGTGTCGAATGACTTCAAACCAGTACCTGAAATAAAGGGAATTTACGTTCAGAAGGATTCTACTTTCGCGACGGATAAAAAAAACCCGACTTCCTTAACTAATACTGTGGCAAAAACCGCAGTAACGTGATTTTGATCTTTACAATCGTTTGAAAAAATAACTATACCCTTCCCGTCATTCCGACGGAGGCCGGAATCTTTCTTACTGTTGCAGCAAGGTATCGGCTTTCGCCAGTATGACGTTTTAAGGAAAAACATACAGTTAATTAATCAATCGACTATAATCAGGGCGTTTTATTTGCGCCAAGTAAAAAAATTGCTCAGATTGCTGAAAGCAACCTGAGCAAGAATTACGGGATAATCCGGATTCGGGGGAGAATTCCGGAGATCCGTAGGGGGGGTTAACTTGAAATCTGGTGACAAGAAACGTTCTTGTTGTTGAAATCGGCATAAACCACGTTATCGCAGACATCCTTCTGTGTACTTTTCATTGGCATACCTCCCTCTCCCATCAAATAACGTATACGAGAATTTATCTCGTTCAAATGGAATGGACGACTGGTGAAAACAACCTGAGAATAGGTAGGCGTTGATTTAGTTTCCATCGCGATACCAGCAAAGCCCGTGATAAAAATAATCCGAAGTGCAGGATTTTTCTGTAGGACTTTTTGTGCGAGTACAAAACCATCCATCTCTGGTATAAGAATATTTACCAAAAGAATATCAAAATTTTCTTTCGAGGAAGCTTTCCACGCTTCCAAAGCATTGTCGACGATTTCAACGCTATTTCCCTCTTTTTTCAGCGTAGCTGAAAGATAGCTGGAAGTGGTTTTATTATGTTCGGCAATTAAAACTCTGGCCATTTAAAAAACTCCCTAAAGGTAAAAATATTATTATGGACGCTTGCCTGTTAACCATTTTTTAAATCATTATGTTTACAGTATAGTCATCTTACGGAAATACTGTCAAGATATTTTGTAATTAAAACCAATGTTTTTGAAAAAAATTACTAAGCTGTTGATTAAGCGACAACTTTCGGAAAGCTCTTTCGTTAAAAATGATAATAAAACAACTTTTTACCTATATCAGGAGATAAAAATTATCATCCCGAGCACAGCAAGGGATCGCCGTCCTTGAATTTCTTAGAAAGATTCCTCATCACTTCGGCGAAGAGGCAACACTTTCAATAAATTTGGAAATAACTATAAAGAAAACAAAAGTACATTGGATTTTAGGAAAATTTGACATAAACTTAAACGGGCGTTAATGCAAATCTTATATACTTTTAGACAGTACCCAAAAAATACCAATAAAAAAGGATGGGCAAAATGACGCACAAAATCATGCAAAGGTCTATTAGGAACGGTTCTTTCAGGTTATTTCGTGGCTGGTTGTTGAGCACAACAGCGCGAATCGTCCCAAATGTGCTAACAACGCTGGCCATTGCAGGACTTATTATAGGTTCGACTCCTAGAATCGCTTTTGCCATTGATGTCGGAGCAACGCCTAAAGACGGAAAAGTCGTTGCAGGAAGTGCCGACTTCAGCAATCCTTCATTAAATAATCTGATTATCAATCAGAAAACACAGCGCGTTGTCATTGACTGGGAATCGTTCAATATCGGCACTCAGGCTTCGACGGAATTTAAACAGCCCAAATCTAATTCATTGGCGGTAAACCGAGTAACGGGAAGCTCCGTAGACCCAACGCAAATTCTCGGAACTTTAAGTTCAAATGGCCGTGTGATGATACTTGATTCGAACGGAGT
>JAGLRU010000069.1 GCA_023136145.1 Alphaproteobacteria bacterium | reverse complement strand
CTGTTCGGAAAAACCGCACGCATAGACGTTGGCGGCATCATCGCCTCCACTGGCAGCATTGATGTCAATCAGGTTATGTCCGGAGCAAAAACAATAGACATCATCGGCATCAGTGGCGGTTCCATCATTAATGAAGGTCAGATTACAGCGAAACAAGGCGGCCTTGTGGCACTTATAGCTCCCCGTGTTGTAAACAGTGGTGTGATCTCCGCCCAGCTTGGTCGCATAGAGCTTGCTTCTGGCAGCACCGTAACGATCGACCTATACGGCGATAAGCTCGTTGAGCTTTCTGTGAATGGTGCTCTAGCCGATGCGTTTGTAGAAAACTCAGGCACTATCATGGCGAACGGCGGACGCATAGCACTGACGGCAGAAGCAGCTCAAGGCATCGTAGATGATGTCATCAACATGACTGGCATTATCCGCGCCAACACCGTCCGTCAGTCGGAGGGTATCATCGTTTTGGAAGGAAACAATAAAGGCATCGTCCATGTATCTGGTGAAATCGAAGCCACCACGTTAAATCAATCGGATAAAATCGGCGGGCGCGTGGATATCAAAGGCGACCACATTTTCCTTGATGATGCACAGATCAATATTTCCGGCAATCGCGGCGGCGGAGAAGCTTATATAGGTGGCGGCCTACATGGCGTTGGGGACAATACTGCGAATGTGACGAACATATCTGCGGGAACAGTTATTAATGCAGATGCCCTTACGAAAGGTGATGGCGGAACCGTTGTCTTCTGGGGAAAAGAGCATACAAATTATTACGGCACGACAACTGCACGCGGCGGAGCAATTAGCGGCGATGGCGGTCTGGTTGAAATTTCCACAGGACTAGGAGTCATATTTGACGGCATAGTGAAGACGACAGCAGCGAACGGTAAGGTTGGAACGCTTCTGATTGACCCGGCCTCTGTTTCCATTGGCAACGACGCACAATCGGGCGATTCTTATTTGAACGCGATAAATATCGCCAACACCCTTGTTGACTCGTCCATCATCATTCAGGCAACCAGCGATATCAGCATTGTCGATGATATAAATTTAGCGATCAGCACGGAAGGTGGTATACCAGCCTTCGATCTCACCTTCGATGCACCAACGTTCAATCTCGACCACAATATGAACATAGGCCCGATTGGAAGCCTCATACTGTCCACCAACACGCTCAATCTAGCTGGCAGGATCACAGCAGGCGGAATGGCCGAACCGACGAATGTCAGGGGAACAGCAACGCAAGTAAACATCTTGAACAACGGAACAAGCATTCAGCAAGGAATGGACATTTCCTCAAAAACGACACCCGTCACCGTTCAAGTTAGTGCAGGGCAGTACAATGAAAATCTAACGATTACAAAAGCACTAACATTGAGAGGAGATGTCGGAACTGGAGAGGAAGGCGCAGGAATGAACGCGCCGGAAATTTTTGGAACGATAGCCGGAGGTAACGTTATTACGGTAACCGCCGATAACGTGAATATCGAAGGTCTGCATCTAAACGCAAAGGTAGGTGACGGTTCTGTAGCGGATAGCGTTAACGGCATAGCTGCAAACGGCGTTGATAACCTGAAAATTGATCACAATAACTTAGAAGGGTTTGCCACATTAGGCATAAACGTAACGGATTCCACAAACGTCACCTTAAGTGAAAACAAGAATATCCCTTCCCCGCCGCAACAAGTAGCTGTGGATACAACAATACAAGCTTTGGCGGACGTAACAACAGCTTATGCAACAGTTGACACGGCAGTAACGCTGACTATAGCTCAAGCAGAAATTGTAGAAATAGCGGCAGATACAGCAGCGACAGCAGAAGTGGCAGCAATAACAGCTCAGGAAGTCGGTGACGTGGTGGCAGCTCAGGCAGCAGCGGATATAGCTGCAACGGCAGCGACGGATGCGGCAGCGGCATCTTTGGTGGCATCAGCAACAATGTTGGAAGCAATAGCGGCGGCAGCGGAAGCTCAGACAGCAGCTGATATTGCAGTAGCTCAGGCGGCTTTATCGGGAGATAATGCAGAAGCTCTAGCGGCAGCAGCCGAAGCAGTTCAAATAGCAGCGGATGCAGTAGCGGCTGTTCAAATAGCAGAGGATGCAGCACAAACAGCAGCAGACGCAGCGGATGCAGCAGCTGAAGATGCAGATGATGCACAAGCAGCGGCGGATGCAACGGAAACACCAGACGAAGAAGACCCTCCTAATGGTAATAATGGCAATCACGAAAA
>JAGLRU010000068.1 GCA_023136145.1 Alphaproteobacteria bacterium | reverse complement strand
TCTTCGATTTTGATGTCGATGGGGATGATGATGCTTCCGCCCATTATGATTGCTTTGCCGTTCAAAATTATCTTCTTCGTGATGGTGGACGGCTGGTAC
The DNA here is from genome assembly GCA_023136145.1 of Alphaproteobacteria bacterium. GTDB lineage: Bacteria > Pseudomonadota > Alphaproteobacteria > Micavibrionales > UBA2020 > PALSA-926. The sequence continues at coordinate 7,982 of JAGLRU010000068.1, read as the reverse complement.
TTGATCGCCGGAAGTCTAGTGCAAAGTTATGGGGGGGGGTAGTTTTTGTGTGGATATTTAAATGAAACCTCATGTGCGAAAGGCAGCAAACAAACTTGCTTTGAAATCGTGATGGTGGCTTCTTTTTTTCTTATAAACTAAAACCCATACTTCAACTACCAATATAATAAATTACCCCGCCCGCGCACGCCGATTTTTTCGTCGTGCAAGCATACCGATGCACGCTCCTGCCAGACAAAGCCATAGTGCAAGGCCGAGCAGCATGGCCTGAATACCCCAGTGCTTCGACACGCTTCCCATTACCATGCTCAGGGGAATGTACAGGAGAGATACCATTAGGTTTTGTGTCGAGAGGATTGCGGCGCGGCGGGAAGAGCCGACGTGATTGTTGATAGCTTCGTTGATGCGAGGAGCTGCAATGCCGTAAATAAAGGCTCCTCCCGTTATCAGCAGTGCAACGCCATGCCAGCCGGGGCCTATGCTCGCACCGAGGCAGACTAGCACAGCAAAAGCCCAGAGAATCGTCAGGACGCGGTAAGTGCTGATGTGGCCATTCAGCAGATGGGACCAGTGGCTTGATATTCCGCCCAGTAAATACCCGATGGCGATGAAAACGCCGTAGTAAGATTCCGGCATGTTTAGTGCCAGATAATAAGGCTGTTGCGCCCACGAAAGGATTTTTGTGCTGCAAAACAATGCTGCTGAAAACATGATTAGAAAGCCGACTTCCACATGTCCGTGAAGTGCGTATTTTATAGTGGCTATAATATCGGCTATAGGATGACGTTCAGTTGCTTTCTTTTGACGCTCCGGTTCATCTTGCAGGCAGACGATGATGAGTGCGACCGTCATTGCCACTACTGTCATAGCGAGAGGAAGTCTGTGATTTATCGGATATAAAAGCCCACCTATTACACTGACTCCAGCGACAGAATATAATAACAGAGCTACTCTTCGTCCTTCGCGTTTGAGATATTCTTTTTCTCGCCCAACGGACAATAGAGAGTCGTAGAGTATGGCTGTATCTGTGCCGGAGCATAGGCTGACAAATATGCCGATCAACACCTGTGCCAGTAAAACCATGCTGAAGCTTTCGGCGAACAGTAGGCAGGAATAGCCGAGGATAGCGAACAGGACACCCAACGCCTGCGTATGTTTTCTTCGCCATATATCCGAAATCCATCCGGTTGGTACGTCCAGCAGCACGATGGTGGTGGAGAAGACAGCCTCTCCGATCATTAATTCTTTGAATCCGATTCCAACTTGATCTCTGTAATGAAGCAATAGAATCGGTGCCCAGAAGTGCATATTTCGGCAGACGGTATAGATGTCGATCAGAAGAAGATTTCTCTGTATTCGCATTAGAATTCTTCCTTTGTCACTCGCGCAATAGTTAGTACGTTGATTCCCGTAGCACCTGCTGATTTTAAGATGCGGGAACATTCGTTGAGTGTGGCACCGCTGGTGAATACATCGTCGATCAGAAGTATGTTTTTGCTTTTTAAAGTTTTCAGGTAACTTTTCTTTACAGCGAAAGCTCCACGAACATTTTTATCGCGTTCCTTGGCACTTAGTCCTTGCTGTGGGACAGTGTAGCGAGTGCGGAGCAGGGCATCGGGGATATGTGGTTTTGCGGTTCTGGCTGCGATCTCCTGTGCCAGAAGTGCGGACTGGTTGAACTGTCGTTCGCGTAATCGTAGTCGGTGCAGCGGGACGGGGACGATGAAATCAGCCTGTTCGATTAAATTTATTCCGGTGCGAATCAGCCACGGCGTGAAGGTGTGAACGGAGTGCAGTCTGTCGCCGTATTTGAAAGCCAGTATTACTTTCCGGCTGGCCTCGTTGTAGGTAACGGCGGAGCGTGACATACCGAACGCTGGTTTTCTTTCCATACAGGTGGCGCAGATAGCATCGTTTGCGATTTCAAAGCTGAATGGGATGCCGCAGATTTTACAAAACGGGTTTTCTATAAACTGAAGTTGCGACCAGAAATCGGGACTCACCATCCCCTGAACGTCCACGATTTCTCCGGTTCCCGCGCATCTTGGGGGTAATACAGTGTTGATCAAGCATTTACACAGTTCGAAAATAGCAATTTTTTTCTTTAGGGTGGATGAGTGCATAAGTGCTATAATGCCTGAAATGTTCTTATATATCAAATGGTAAGCATCAATTTTTGCAGCTGTTGTTTTCCGTATTAAACTGGTGTATAATACAGCTAAAATGAGATGTTAAACTTATGTATTTCCTTCTGTAAGGTAGCATAAAAAATCGCATAAGGTTGTTAAGGCGGAGACGTGACAGTAACGGACAAAACAAAGATTAAAGAGCAGATAGCCGTAAGCATCAAGAATTTTTCGTCATTGGCAAAGGACGATGCTTCGCGTCATAGTTATGTCGTTAATATGCCGGAATTCGTTCAGAAGAAAGCGGCACTTATCTCAGCCCATTTTCTCTTGCCTGCTGGTGCGCGTGTCATTGATATGGGCTGTGGAACGGGAGAGGTGACGTACGTTGTAGCGTTGCTTAATCCACGCGCCGATATTATCGGTATCGATAATAATCAAGACGATATTGAATTCGCTCGCAAGACTTACAAGTTGCCGAACCTGTCGTTTCGCCTGTCGGACATAGCTATTCCTGATTTTGAGAATGAGTCCGTTGACGGAATCATCAATTCCAACATTCTGCACGGAGTTTATTCCGGTGCAGGTTATAACTTGGAGGCTGTCGATCAGCTTTTGGAAAGACAGATACGGAAGCTGAAGCCGGGTGGCATCATGCTTATCCGCGACTACATCATGCCCCCTGAAGATGAATATGTGCTGATGGAACTGCCTAATACGCCGAGCACTGGTAAGGCTCCTGTACATCTGTCGGATGCCGATTTGTTGGTGCTGTTTTCTCAGTCGGCAAGACCGTTGCCGAATGGTGGGTGTGAGGGATTCTTTATAGATGAGCAGATGCCGAGGCGTGAAGGCACTCGTTTATTTCGTTTGCCACACAAATGGGCGGTAGAGTTTATTCACCGTAAGAATTACCGTGCTGCTTGGGAAAAGGAGATTGCGCAGGAATACACTTTTTTCACTTGGCAAGATTATCGCCGCGAGTTTTCCAAGATGGGGATGCGGATGGTGTTCACCGCGCCGTATTGGAATCCTTGGGTGGTGAAAAATTACTTCAAGGGACGTTTCCAGCTCTATTCAGAAGACTATAATTCAATTGGAACCCCAGCGACAAACTATTTTATCGTAGCGCAGAAGGTTGCTGACAGGCAAAGTCTGATGCTGGAAGAACGCCGTCCCTCCCAGAAACCGGCTAGTGATTTGAAGATAATGGTGGTGCGCGATAAGAGAACTGGCGAACTGCACGAGCTTGTAAAGCGTTCGGGTGAATACTGTGATGTTGTTCCATACCGGATCACCTACGACAATCGTCTGGTTGTTTTCGTGAAAAGCGGATTTCCACGACCAATCGTAAATGCAGTGTCGCGCGGCAGCCATAATCTTGACGACAAGAAATGGTCGGGGCATTTGATCGAGCCTATAACTATGAATACGGTCAATATGACGGACAATGTCGATAGCAATCGTCAGATGATTTTTGATTATGTGCGTGATTATGCGAGCCTTCGCCCGAAATCTGATGAAAGCTGGCATATCGGAGCTACTTATTTTCCATCTCCTGATCGGATCGATGAGGCGATAGAGCCTGTTTTCGTCGAGGTTGAGAACCCTCACAAAACGACTTGGCCATTACGGAAGGATAAGGATACGGCCTTCACAGAGTTGGGAGTGTTTACTGAGCTGGATGCTTCCGATATTCTTCTGGCGGCGCAGGTTGGACTTTTGCCGGAACCTCGGTTGGAACTGCACGTTATGAGTTTAATGATACGCTACAATATGCCGTTTCCGCATTGGGTTGGGGAGAGCTTTCCGTTGATACCCGGGCATTCTGTCAGGGATCATGATCCGGAAGAACTGCTGAAGGAAGTTGAAAAGACTGAATTCGAGGAAGAGGAAAAGGAGGCCGTCCATCTGAAGCCGGTCAGGGCAGTTTTTGTCGAGGAAGGTAGGGTCGGACGCACAACGCGGGGGATGTCAGCGCAAGATGTCGAGTTTATTGTTACTGATGATGGAATTGAGAACATCGCTGTCGTTTTTCCCATTACTCGCGACTGGGATAATAACTTATTGGTGGCACTCGATCCGAAAATTCTTCCAGTGCCTAACCGATTGGGCGGAGAGGGGGCAACGTTTAACGCGCCTAGTTTCGCGCTTCCTAAGGGTGTCAGGACAATTGACGATGCCAAGAATTTCATCGCGGCCATATTCGGCGTGCCGATGGATAGAGTGTCGCGGTTGGGCGAATGCTATTTCACCCATATCGGTGTGACACCGCAGAGGGTTTATCCCTTTACGGTGGCGGCTCCCGTTGAGGGAGGTGAGGGTAATGTTAAGCGGTTTATGATGACGAAAAATTTATGGTTCCTGCACCAAAAGTGGGGAATGCGGTCATTTGGATACCATTTTGGTGGGCAACTGCTAAAACTGATGGCATGGGAGCAAATGCAGACAAACGCTGATTTTGGTATGGGAGCACAGCGTGATCAGGAGCACATGAAACATAAAGGGTTTTCGCTCTCCACCGAAAAGATTGCTGTGGAAACGAATGATGCTGGCTATTCTCCTATGCCTTCGCGCATTCTTGGGCAGCGCGGAGCTGTGGTGTCTACTACGGTCAATGCTCCTGAGCAGCGTAAGACTTCAGGGAACAATTTGAGACGTCTGAGTCAGAGTTACTCTCAGGCGAAGATGCAGGTCAGTCCGACACCGGATATTAATAATGTGAATGGGAATATCAATTCTGTCGCCAAGCCACTCATTAAAGGCTGGAATGGTAAGAAGAAGGGTGAGGGGAAAGGTGGTCAGATATTGAAGCCGTTGGAAGACTTGTTTACAACGAAAAATAAAAACTAGCAGTTTGCTGAAAAACTTCAAAATTTTTCAATATCGTCATATCGGTGAAAACTGGTATGACGTTTCAAGGAAAAACATGCGGTTAATTGTTCAATTGACTATAGGTTACCTTTACTCGCCATCATCGTCATGCCGTCATATAGACTCATAAGACGCGCTTTTAGACCCCAGAACGAGTCGGGGGTGACAAGGAAGTAAAAGTTTTTAGAGGTAACCTAATAAACTATCATCTTGAAGCAATATGGATTTAGTGTAATATTCGCACGAGGGAGTGCATTACAAATGAAAAAAATTAAAAATTTATTATGTTTCACAATCAGTTTTGCCATCATTATGACGTTAGGTTTTTCTGTTGCTGCGCGTGCGGAAGTTCAGAAGAAAAGGAATGATTACAAGCTGACAATATCTACAAGCTACAACTACAGTACGGGGAGCTATGATCAGGCGGTGGATACCAGCATCACCTATATCCCCGTTACTGCAAAAGTGAAACATAAGCGGTGGACTGGAAAGTTAACCGTTCCATACATTAAAATAACAGGTCCCGGTGTTGTTGTTGGTGGGGGGGAGCCTTTGCTTATTGGCACTCCAATAGCCAAGGCCACGGAAAGTGGCTTGGGCGATGTGATTGCGAGCATAGGCTATACGCTGCCTATCGATTATCCGGGGTTGAGCGCAGATTTTACGGGCAAGATCAAGTTTCCGACGGCTGACGATGGGGAAAGGCTCGGTACTGGCAATGCGGATTACACTTTACAGGCGGGGCTGACGAGGGTCATGGATGACATGTTCCTGACCGGTAATGTTGGTAGGAAATTAAACGGAAGTTCCCCCGATTATCGTGTGAATGACATTTGGAAATTTTCAGTTGGTGTGGGCTATACCATTACTAATAGCGCGAGTGTAGGTGCTGTTTATGATTTTAGACAGGCGGGTGCTCACACCGGAAGCGATTTTAGCCAGATCACGGGCTTTATCACATATAAATTGACGGATAACTGGTCGGCGCAGGTACATGCTGGTTCGGGATTCACTGATGCAACCCCTGATCTCAGTACAGGAATTAACCTTAGTTATAAATTTGATACTATGACGCTTATTACTGAAAGATAAGCATTCTGATTCTGGTGTGCTTGTTAGATAAGGAGAAAATTATGGCTGTATTACCTGTATATGTTGAGCCGCATCCTGCTCTCAGAAAAATCGCTAAGACTGTCGTTGGAGGAGTTACAGCTAAGTTGCAAGAGCTTATGGATGATATGTTGGAGACCATGCAGTATCATAAGGGAGTCGGAATTGCTATTACGCAGGTATTTGACGATTCTCAGATAGTAGAGCTGCCACCTCGTATTTTTTTGCTGCAAATTCCGGAGTCACTTGGCGGAGATAACAAGCCGATGTATTTCGTCAATCCGGTAATCACCACCTCCGGGAAACTGGTTCCCTATGAGGAGGGATGCCTTTCTGTTCCTGCCGTTTCTGTCGGAGAGAAAGTTCCGCAGGGAGAAAAGGGGATAGCTAAAGGCGTGGTTATGCGGCCGGAAAAAGTGAGTGTCAGCTATCTTGATTATGATGGAAATCCGCAGGTGATGGAAGCGGAAAACTGTTTGCTAGCTGTTGCCTTACAACACGAAATGAAGCATCTTGATGGTGGGCTTTTTATCGATCTTCTTTCTGATACTGAACGTGCGCGCGTGATGAAAGAGCATCGGGAATATATCAAAAACAGCAACCCTGCTGATCTTAAGATGTATGTGCTTGCTGATCAGCAGGAAAAGGTTGAGCCTGTATCTTCTCTTGCAAAATCAGGCAACCCTGCTCCATAAAATATTCAGGTTTAGTATCTAATTCTAAAATTAAGCTGGGTATTAGCCCTAAAAACTTACACGTGGTTTGAAATTTTTTGACTGATTTTTTCCTCATTTTTATACTTGGTCTTGTTGTAGGGTTTCTTATTCCGATAGCTGCCGGAAGCGGCTTGCTCTCTCTGGCATGTTTGATCTTAATGGGATTGCCGCCGCAAATGGGAATTGCAACGAATCGTCTTGGCGGATTTGGATTGTGGCTGCCTGTTATTTATAAGTATAAGAAAGCTAATCTTATCGTATGGAAATATGTTGTGCCGTTATGTGTTTTGGCGATTATTGGAGGTATTATTGGTGCACATATTACTCTGGCTGTTCCTGAACAACTTTTAAAATCTATCGTTGCCTTGTTGATATTGGGGATTCTTTGCATGATGGCGTTTAATAGAAGTATTGGGGTTAAAAGTCAGGAAGCAGGTAGGACAGGGAAATCATTTGGTTTTTTTGGCTATTTTTTAGCTAATGTTTATGGAGGTTTTTTTGGTGCCGGTCATGGGATTTTTGTTGATTTTGTTTTGATGAAATTTTTCGGTATGACTATTATTCAAGCCAAGGCAACATCATCGATTGCAAAGTATTTAATGATAGTGTCATCCCTCACTATCTTCCTTATCAATGATATTGTTCATATCCCATACGGGTGTACGCTGGCTGTTGGTATGGCTATAGGAGGCTGGTGGGGGGCTCATATAGTGATTCATAAGGGTGATTTATGGGTTAAACGAGTATTTATGATTTGCACGACTTTGATGGCTTTGAATTTATTGTATGAGAGTTTCGGAGGTTAGTTTCCCATATATTATATTATATGAAAAAATAAATTTTCTGAATAATCTTTAATAACACGTTATACGGGCTTGTTATCTTGTTTGATTTTTTTCTCATTTTTATACTTGGTCTTGCTTCAGGGTTTCTTATTCCGATAGCTGCCGGAAGTGGTGTGTTCTCACTGACAGGTTTGGTCTTGATGGGATTGCCGTTGCAAGTGGGCGTTGCGACGAATTTTCTGGGCGGACTTGGATTATGGCTGCCTGTTATTTACAAGTATAGTGCTTTCGTTTAATAATAAGACATTACTAATTCTTCAACGGTCGTTTCTATGGGCATGCCTTCCCGGCGTTTTTTCATGGCGCCGAAG